>CAIPNT010000001.1 GCA_903866485.1 uncultured Micrococcales bacterium
CGTCGTCAGGATGAAATCGGAACCCCGTTCTGCGTCACTGTAGACTTCGAAACCCTAGATGACCAGGCCGTAACCGTTCGTGAGCGCGACACCATGCAGCAAGAGCGCGTTTCGCTCTCCAAGTTGCGTGAATACCTCGGTGCAAAGCTAGTCTCCTAAGTCAAGATGACACATCAGCTATCGGCGCCGGCGCTTCAGTACGGCAAAATCGCGATCAAGACCCCGGTGGTCTTGGCGCCGATGGCTGGCATCACAAACACCGCATTCAGGCTGCTATGTCGTGAGTTTGGTGGCGGCCTATATGTCGCCGAAATGGTGACTTCTAGAGCTTTGGTTGAACGCAACGAGGAGTCTTTGCGCCTGGTCGGGCATCATCCGTCTGAAGAAGTCCGCTCGGTTCAGCTTTATGGAGTAGACCCGAAGACCATCGCAGAAGCGGTCACCATTTTGGTGGCAGAAGACCGCGCCGATCACATCGACCTAAACTTTGGCTGCCCAGTGCCTAAGGTCACTCGCAAAGGTGGGGGAGCGGCGCTGCCTTGGAAACAAGATCTGTTCGCCTCAATCGTGAATGCAGCTGTCAAGGCCGCCGGCGACATCCCGTTAACGATAAAGATGCGCAAAGGCATTGATCAAGATCACCTCACCTATCTCGATGCCGGCAAGGCGGCCCGAGACGCTGGTGTCACTGCGATTGCCCTGCATGGCAGAACGGCTTCTGAATATTATTCGGGACAAGCTGACTGGTCTTCGATTGCGACCCTTCGTGAGGCCCTGCCAGACGTGCAGGTGCTCGGCAACGGCGACATTTGGTCGGCCGCTGACGCAATTCGTATGATGCGTGAAACCGGTGTTGACGGTGTTGTTGTTGGTCGTGGCTGCCTCGGTCGCCCGTGGCTGTTTGGAGATTTGCAAGCCGCCTTTGATGAATTTCAGCGCAACCCGAATAGCAACGCGGCAATCGATCCGATTCAACCGAATCTAGGTCAAGTCGCCGATGCGTTCAAACGCCACGGTGAGCTCTTGGTCGACTTCTTTGAAGATGAGGCAAAGGCTTGTCGAGACATTCGCAAGCATGTTGCCTGGTATTTCAAGGGTTATCCGGTTGGTGGAGAGTTTCGTGCCAGCCTTGCTCAGGTTGAGTCGCTCGAGCACATGGACCAGATTCTCGGCACGCTAGATCGTGAGCAGCCTTATCCTGGCGAAGAGGCAGAAGGGCCCCGTGGTCGTCTCGGTGGAGCAAAGCAGACCGCGTTGCCAGAAAACTGGCTTGTCTCACGCGAGTTGCAGGGTGATCAGCGCAAGATGTTGCAAGAGGCAGAGCTTTCTGTCTCGGGAGGCTAAATGGAATCCAGAAGTTCATTCGAAGCCGCATATTCAGACTTCGATCGCGAGAGGTTTTTGCGCGAAGAGCGTTCAGGCGCAACTCGACGAGGTGAGTTTGCCCGAGATCGTGCGCGAGTGGTGCATTCTTCAGCGCTCAGGCGTCTCGGAGCGAAGACCCAAGTTCTCTCACCATCCGGTGGCGACTTTGCTCGCACCCGACTGACACACTCGCTCGAAGTTGCTCAGATTGGCCGTGAAATGGCTATCGATTTGGGTCTAAATGCCGACATGGTTGATATGGCCTGTCTCGCACATGATCTTGGCCACCCTCCTTTTGGCCACAACGGCGAAAAGGCGCTCGATGCTTGGGCTAGTGACTTCGGTGGGTTTGAAGGCAACGCGCAGACCTTGAGACTGCTAACCCGAATAGAGCCAAAGGTTTTCGACAAATCTGGTCGATCGTTCGGTCTAAACCTGACCCGTGCAAGCCTGGATGCAACCTGCAAGTATCCTTGGCGTCGTTCAAATGGCGTTTCTGAGATCGGTGCCGACCACTCGACCAAATTCGGAGCCTATGACGATGACTTGGAGGTTTTTGAGTGGTTGCGCTCAGGAGCCCTAGAGAACCAAAAGAGCGTCGAAGCTCAGGTTATGGACTTCGCCGATGACGTCGCCTATTCGGTTCACGATTTCGAAGATGCAATAGTTTCAAAATTCATCGATGTGCGCGAGCTTGCCGATTTGGCAAACGAATCTGACTTGCTCGACAAGATAAGCGCTTGGAACGGCGGAGCTATTTCTGAGCCAGCGCTTGCCGAAGCATTGCAGCGCTTGCGCGCAAACCCATACTGGCTGACCGAGTTTGACTATTCTGCCGCCGGATTGGGAACTCTGAAGAACCTAACTTCGGCTCTGATTGGTTCACTGGTTAGTCGAACCGTAGACGCTATTAACGAGGCAACACCGAATTCTTCGCTGGTGCGTTTCGGTGCACTCTTGATGGTGCCATTTGATGTGCAGGCCGAAATCTCGGTACTTAAGGGCATCGTTGCGGCATTTTTGATGTCTCACGAATCGCGCAGACCATTTTATGAGTGGCAGCGAAAGTTGCTCACCGAACTCGCCAACGCGCTGTTGGAGTCAAACGGTGCCAACCTAGACGCCTACAGCACCCAAGCATGGTCGTCGGCCCGCAACGATGTTGACCGTCACCGAGTAATAGTCGATCAGATAGCCTGTCTCACAGACCAGAGCGCCTTGACCCTGCACCACCGACTCGTCGGTTCGTTCTCAACCTAGGATTGGCTTATGGCAGGCAAAATCAGGGCACGTGACATTGACGAGGTCAAGACTCGCATCAACATCGCCGATGTTGTTGGAGAGTATGTTGCTTTGCGCCCTGCCTCAGCGGGCTCACTCAAGGGTTTGTGTCCTTTTCACGACGAGAAATCACCATCTTTTAACGTTCGCCCGGCTCAGGGCTTCTATCACTGCTTTGGCTGCGGTGAGGGTGGCGATGTCTACAAGTTCATCCAGCAGATGGATCAGCTCAGTTTTACCGAGGCGGTTGAAAAACTAGCGGCCCGAATCGGCTTCGAGCTTAGCTACGAAGACGGCGTCGCTTCGCCAGATCAGGGCCAGCGCGCCCGCATACTTGAGGCGAATAATGCTGCGGCCACCTATTTTGCCAGCCAGTTGATGACCGACGCCGCCATCACCGGACGTGAGTTTTTGAAGGGCCGAGGTTTTGATCGAGCCGCTGCAGAAAACTTCGGAATCGGATTCGCTCCAAAGGGTTGGAACAACCTGTTTGACCACCTCAGCAAGTTGGGTTTCACCGTTGACGAATTGGTTTCAGCCGGCCTAGTCACCAAGAGCGACCGCGGCGCCTATGACAAGTTTCGGGGTCGTCTCATTTGGCCGATTCGCGACAGCACAACACAGGTGATCGGTTTCGGCGCTCGCAAGCTTTTTGACGACGACCAGGGTCCGAAATATTTAAATACCAGCGACACACTCGTTTATCACAAGTCGCAGGTGCTCTATGGCATCGATCTAGCCAAAAAAGAGATCTCCAAGACCCAGCGAGTTGTTGTGGTTGAGGGATACACCGACGTGATGGCCTGTCACCTTGCCGGCATCACCACTGCTGTTGCCACCTGCGGAACCGCTTTCGGTGACGATCACATTCGCATTATTAATCGTTTGCTAAGTGCCGATAAAGACGTTCCGTCCGAGGTAATTTTCACGTTCGACCCTGACGCTGCTGGTCAAAAGGCCGCCATGAGAGCATTTGCCGACTCGGCAAAATTCACGGCTCAGACCTACGTTGCGGTTGGCCCGGACGGCCTCGACCCTTGCGACCTTCGCACAGCACGAGGTGACGAAGCCGTGCGTCTCATGCTCGAGAACAAAAAGCCGCTCTTCGAGTTCGCCATAAAGCAAAAACTGCAGAAGTTTGATCTCGCCACAATCGAGGGGCGAGTTGCCGCAGCTCGTGCAGCTGCACCGGTTGTTGCCGGCATCCAAGACCCGGCCATGAAACCCGCCTACATTCGTGAACTCGCCGGATGGGTAAACCTTGACACCAACGAGGTTGCCGCGCTGGTTGAAGCCGCCGGCAAGTTAGGGCGTCAAGAGGCTGTGGCACAGATGCGCAAAGATTCTTCGTTTGAATTGCCGCCTGAGGACGCACCCGAGCACGTGACAGTGGTTAATCTCAACGACCCGATCAGCCGATTTGAGCGTCAAACCCTCGAGGTCTTGGTGCAGCTGCCTAACGCCTATTCGCCCCAGCAATTAAGCAAGATTTGCAGTGCCGGAATGAGCGCCTCGGCTCATGTAAAGGTGCTTCGCGCAATCCAGCAGAGTGCATCGTGCCAACTTGAGGCAACCTGGCTAAACACCATTGCCTCAAACACAGCTCCAGAGTTGCACCAGGTTTTGCGCGAAATAGCAGCGCAACCCCTACCGGCTGCAAATGCGGATGGCCTTATCAAGTACGGACAGGGTGTTATTGCACGCGCGATCACCAATGCTCTCGCTCGTGAAAAGGCCGACTTGCTCGCCGCACTTCGACGTTCAGAGCCTGGTTCGTCCGATAGCAACGAAATCCAACGCCAGCTGATGAACCTTGAATCAGAGCGTCGAACCCTGCTTTAGGAGATTCATGTCTAGCGAACC
>CAIPNT010000002.1 GCA_903866485.1 uncultured Micrococcales bacterium
CGGCGCTGTTGACCATGCGCTGTGAGATAAGTTGTTGCAGCTCGCTGTCAGTTGCACGGCGCAGGGCCGAAGCGATCAGCAGCAGCTCGCTCAACGTGGGCTACTTCGAGTTATTCTCGCGAGAGCGGCGACGCAGGCTCACGATCAGTAAGGCGATGATGCAGCCGGCACCTGCGATTAGGCCGACCTGCGGATAAAACACAATTACCGGCCAGATTGTCTTCGAATTCAGCGAGGTGATCAGCGTTGCCAAGATAGCCAGGATGGAAGTTCCGACGAGTCCGGCAGCCATGAAAGCCAGGATAGTTTCGAGTCTTGAAGACTCATTCTTGTGATTCGGTTTAGTCTCTTTAGCCATCCTTATAGGATACCTTGGCTAAACCAACAATCTGCCTTGTAAAATAAAGGTTTGCACTAACGAAAGAGGTCAACATGCCTACCGGCAAAGTCAAGTTCTTCGACGAAGACAAGGGTTTCGGCTTCATCGCATCTGACGATGGCAGCGAAGTCTTTTTGCACATCAGCGCACTTCCGGCTGGCACCACCTCAATTCGCCCGGGCAGTCGAGTTGAGTTTGGCATCGTGGATGGCAAGCGGGGCGCGCAGGCGCTTTCGGTTCGCGTTCTTGACGCGCCACCAAGCCTTGCCAAGTTGAGCCGCAAGCCGGCCGATGAGATGGCGGTCATCGTCGAAGACCTCATCCGTCTTCTTGACCACCTGGGTGGCGGTTTGAAGCACGGCAAATACCCTGAGAGTTCAAACGGCAAAAAGATTGCGACATTGCTTCGCAAGTTGGCTGACGAGCTGGATGCCTAAGCAATCAGATAACAAGACCTTCGCCTACAACGCCGCCGTTGAGGCCGGTTCGCGCACTTCAGTCGGGTTTTTCATCGAGTCAATTGAAGAAGACGAGGGTGTTGTCACCTATCTCTTTGAGAGCAAGCTAAAGGGCTATGTAGGCTGGCGCTGGTCGGTGAGCATCTATCAGGGTGACACCGACGCTGAGCCAACCGTGTCTGAGGTGCTGATGGTGCCAGGCCCAGACTCGCTAGTCGCGCCAGACTGGGTGCCTTGGTCAGAACGCTTGGCCGACTATAAGGCGCTGCAGGCTGAGCTCGAGGCACAGGCGGCGCTCGACGCCGAAGAGGTCGAGGATGGCGAAGATTCTGAAGACAGCGAAGATTCTGAAGACACTGAAGACAGCGAAGATTCTGAAGACGCTGGCGATTATCAAGAAATTCAAGAGGTCGACGACCCTGACTCGGACGAGTCATCGAGTATCGCGGTTGAGGGTGCCGAAGATCTAGCGGTTGCGAACATGAAAGAGGCCGTAGAGCCCGAGGCCGATGCCGGCAAGACACGTAAACGTCCACGATTCTTGCGTCGCAGAAATCGCGGAGCCAGCAAACAGCAAGGCGAATAGAGCAATAACCCAAACTGCAAGACCAAAGATGATGGCCAGTCGGGCATTGGTTTTAACCGGAGCAGGGTCGGGCTTGCGCTCGCTGTCTTTTATGTAAAACCTCATGGGGCTTAGCCTAGGCTAGCTGGCTAACCACAAAGTCGATTGCCTTGGTCAACTTCTGAACGTCGCCCAGCTCGGTGGCAGTGAAGGTTGCCACGCGCAACTGGTTGCGACCCAACTTGCGATAAGGCTCGGTGTCAACAATTCCGTTTGCGCGCAAAGCCTTAGCAACTGCTGATGCATCAACAGAATCATTGAAGTCGATGGTCACAACAACCTGAGAACGATGTTCGGGGTTGCTCACAAACGGGGTGGCAAACTCCGATGCATCTGCCCAGGCGTATAGGTGGTCTGAAGACGCCTTGGTGCGTGAGTGAGCCCAGGTCAAACCGCCGTTCGAGTTCATCCAGTCAACCTGCTCGGCCAACAAAAACAGGGTCGAGATAGCCGGAGTGTTTAGGGTCTGGTTTAGACGCGAGTTGTCGATTGCGGTTTTTACGCTCAAAAACTCTGGGATGTATCGATTGCTTGCCGCGATGCGCTCGGCGCGCTCGATGGCGCCGGGTGACATTAGCGCAAACCAAAGGCCGCCATCTGAAGCGAAGTTTTTCTGAGGGGCAAAGTAATAAACGTCGGTGGCAAGTGGGTCAAAGTCGATGCCGCCGGCAGCCGAGGTCGCGTCGGTGAAAAACAGGGCACCCTCGTCGGCGCCGGCAACTCGGGCAACCGGGGTAACCACGCCGGTAGAGGTTTCGTTTTGAGCGTAGGCATAAGAGTCAACGCCTGCCTCAGCCTGAAGTTCGAGGCGCGAGCCAGGCTCGCCGTTGATGATGGTTGGCTTCTGCAACCACGGGTTGGTTAGTGCCGAAGCAAACTTTGCGCCAAACTCACCGTGAACCAGGTTTTGTGCCTTGCTGTCAACCAGCGAGAACGCTGCGGCATCCCAAAACGCGGTTGATCCACCGTTGCCGATGACTATTTCATAGCCGGCTGGGTTGTGAAAGAGGTCGGTTAGGCCCTCTTGAGCCCGCTTTACCAAGTTCTTTACCGGAGCCTGACGGTGCGAGGTTCCCATGAGCTTTGCGCCCTCGGTTGCAAATGCGGCGATTTGCTCGGCGCGCACTCGAGATGGTCCGCATCCGAAGCGACCGTCAACTGGCAAAAACTCGGCAGGAATGTTGATTTCAGGCATGGTTATAAGTTTACCTGACCGGATGAAACGCAATCGCGCGATAATCTGGAACAAACCAATGCAGAGGAGGGCTTCGTGACCGACCTTATCGACACCACGGAGATGTACCTCCGCACCATTCTTGAGCTCGAAGAAGAAGGTCAGATTCCGATGCGCGCTCGCATCGCCGAGCGTCTTGATCAGTCTGGTCCAACAGTTTCTCAAACCGTGGCCCGAATGGAGCGCGACGGACTAGTTGTGGTGAGTGGTGATCGACACCTCGAACTGACCAACTCAGGAAGGCGGCAGGCGGTTGGCGTGATGCGCAAACACCGCCTCGCCGAGCGACTTTTGGCCGATGTTTTAGGGCTTGAATGGGAGTTCGTTCACGAAGAGGCCTGTCGCTGGGAACATGTTATGAGTGAGCGGGTCGAGCAAAAGATTTTGCAGCTCATTTCAGAGCCAGATGTTTCGCCGTATGGAAACCCGATTCCGGGTCTAAGCGAGCTCGGTTTCAAGACCAACCCAACTTTCACCGATGGCGTTGTTTCTCTGCTAGACCTGCCTAGGGCGATTGCCGAACAGAGCAGTTTTGTGCTCAGACGCATTGGCGAACCGGCTCAACTTGACACCGATCTTTTGGCCCAGCTAAAAAACTTAGGGCTAACTCCGGGGGC
>CAIPNT010000003.1 GCA_903866485.1 uncultured Micrococcales bacterium
CAGCGATGCCTCCCAGACTGCGGACTCAACCAGCGCCTCAGCTGTGGCTTTGCCATACTTCTGCAGGAGGCGAGGGTCTAGTGAGCCGGCGTTGACTCCGATTCGAATCGAGACACCGGCATCCTTGGCAGCCTTAGCGATTTCGCCGACTTTATCGTCGAACTGACGAATGTTGCCCGGGTTCACACGCACTGCGCCACAGCCGGCGTCGATGGCCGCAAAGACGTACTTCGGCTGAAAGTGAATGTCGGCGATTACCGGAATCTGCGACTTGCGGGCAATCAGGTGCAGGCGATCAGCATCTTCTTCGGTCGGAACCGCAACACGAACGATGTCGCAGCCAGATGCGGTTAGTTCGGCAATCTGCTGCAGGGTTGCGTTTACGTCGGTGGTCTTAGTGGTGCACATTGACTGCACGGATACCGGAGCGTCGCCACCAACGGCAACCTTGCCAACCATTATCTGACGGCTCTTGCGGCGAGGCGCAAGAGTTGGAGGTGGGGTCTTAGGAAGCCCTAGGTTTACTGCCGCCACTTGGATTGCCCGCTTTCACTTAACGTTCAATAATCCTAAAGCGCGTTTAGGCTCGAGCGATTCCCATTAGAGCGAGATTGGGTTGACGATGTCGGCAACGATGATCATGGCGCTGATGGCCATCATCACGATGAAAACAACCCAAGTCAGCGGCATAAGTCGAGCTGTGTCGGCAGGGCCGGGGTTTGGCTTGCGACGAAGTTTGAAGATGCCTTTTTTGATTGCTTCATAGATCGCGCCGGCGACGTGGCCGCCGTCAAGCGGCAGCAGTGGCAAAAGGTTGAAGGCAAAGAGCGCAAAGTTCAGCGAAGCCAAGATGCCCAGCTCGGATTGAACCTTTTGCATGAGAGTGGCCTGGCTGTTGCTTGCGACCTGACCGGCTATCTCGCCGATGCCCACCACCGAGACCGGACCGTTTGCATTTCGTCGACCGTTGCCAAACGTTGACTGACCGACAGATGCAACCTGCTCGGGAAGGTGAAACAGCATTTGCCCCACTTGGGCAACCGAGGCCCCGGCACTGGCCAGGGTTTCGCCAACCGAGAGCGGTCTAGTTTCAGAGGCAAGTTCGATGCCGATAACCGGCTTCAAAACATAGATCGGTTTTGAGTTTGCATCTAGTTTGACCGCACCATTTTCGATCACCGGCCGCTGCGCCAAAACCGGCGTGACGCTTAGTGTGCGGGCAGCGCCAGTGCTGGACACAACCTTGATTTGGTTGGCGACGCCTGCCTTCAATAAGGCGGAGGATGAACCCCAGGTGTCAACGTGAATGCCGTTGATTGCGGTTATGCGATCGCCGGCCTGCAAACCAGCGAGTTTTGCCGGTGATGCAGGGTCGGTTGCAGAACAAGTGGCGGTTGCTGAGATCGAAACGCAGGGTTCAACTTTGGCCACTTTAGTCGAGGTCTGGGCGACACCGATGCCCGAAAGCGTGACCAAAAGCAGCATCGTGCCAAGCACAAGGTTCATGAATGGACCACCAAACATGATCACGATGCGCTTCCAAACAGGCAGCTGATAAAACTTTCGGTTCTCGTCGCCGGGCTCGACATATTGAGAGTGTGCGTCACGAGCCGCGGTGACCATGTCACGGAAGAAACCCTTTTTGACCTCGGCACCGGGTTTGGCCGGCGGATACATGCCAATCATGGTGATGTAGCCACCGAGCGGAATGAGCTTCACCCCGTATTCGGTTTCACCGAACTTCTTTGAAAAAACAGTCGGACCAAAACCGATCATGTACTTGGGAACCTTGACGCCAAATAATTTGGCTGGAATTAGGTGACCAAGCTCGTGCCAACCAATAGAAAAGCCAACCCCGATGGCAACCAGCAGGATTCCGAGAATGTAAAGCAGAGATTCGGCCACAACTAAACCATAACTAGCGATGCTGACATTTAACTGAACATCAATCTCTGGCCCTTAGCAGGCTTTTGCGATTTGTGCGCTGGCTCGGTCTCGAGCCCAAATCTCGGCACGCAAAACAGACTCGAGCGAAAGTTCGGCCTCGGGTTCGTGAGCATCAACCACACGCTCAATCAAGTCAACAATCTGGCTGAAACCGATCCATCCGGCGTGAAACGCCTCGACCGCTTGCTCGTTTGCTGCGTTATAGACAGCCGGATAGGTCAACCCGGCAGAGCCAACCTGACGTGCAAGGCGAACCGCGCCAAAGACCTGCTCGTTCAGCGGTTCAAAGGTCCAGGTGGCCACCTTGGTCCAGTCGCACGCCTTCGCCACATTAGGCACACGCTCTGGCCACGACATTCCAAGAGCGATTGGTAGGCGCATGTCAGGTGGTGAGCATTGAGCCAAAACAGAACCGTCAATGAACTCAACCATCGAGTGAACCACCGACTGCGGGTGCACGGTCACCTCGATGCGATCAAACGGGATGTCAAACAACAGGTGAGCCTCGATCAGCTCAAGCCCCTTGTTGACCATGGTCGCCGAATTGGTGGTGACCACCTTGCCCATCACCCAGGTTGGGTGTGCCAGCGCCTGCGCCGGCGTCACATCCTGCAGCTGTTCGCGAGACCAGCCTCGAAACGGCCCACCAGATGCGGTCAAAATCAACTTGCGCACCTCTTGCGCCGTGCCACCGAGAAGGCACTGAGCAAGGGCCGAGTGCTCGCTGTCGACGGGAACAATCTGGCCTGGCGCAGCGGCCTCGGTGACCAGACGGCCACCAACAATCAGAGACTCTTTGTTCGCCAAAGCGAGGGTCTTGCCGGTCTTTAGCGTGGCCAGGGTTGGGGCAAGGCCGATCGAACCGGTGATGCCGTTAATAACCACGTCGGCATCGGTTTCTTCAACCATGCGAGTGGCGGCTTCGGCGCCCTGAACAGAGTTGGTCACTCCAAACTTTGACGACTGCTCAAGTAGCAAATCGCTGTTCTTGCCGGCGGCCAAACCGACCACTTTGAAACGATCTGGATTGGCCTCTATAACCTCTAGGGCCTGGGTTCCGATTGACCCGGTTGACCCGAGAATAATGACGCGACGCATGCATCAATCTTGCCACTTTACTGTGAGTTTGCGGCCGGGTGTGCCGGAATGGGTTTTTCGAGGCTTAGACTTGCAACATGAGCGAGTTCACCGTCGCGCAAGAGCGCAAAGTTGTCACTGCAATCCCTGGACCTAAGTCGCAAGAACTGCACAAGCGGCGCTTAGAGGCCGTCTCTGCCGGCGCGGGCGCTGCCCTGCCGGTTTACATCGAAAAGGCGCACGGAGCCATCCTGGTTGACGCCGATGGCAACCACTTTATTGACCTCGGTTCGGGCATTGGTGTTATGACCATTGGCCACACCAACGCGGGTGTAGTCAAGGCGGTTCAAGACCAGGTTGCCAAGCTAACCCACACGCTATTCACCCTCACTCCATACGAGCAGTATGTCGAGGTTTGTGAGATCTTGAATCGCGTTACCCCTGGCAGTTTCAAGAAGAAGTCGGTGCTGTTCAACTCTGGCGCCGAGGCCGTCGAAAACGCCATGAAGATTGCTCGCAAGGCAACTCGCAAGAACGGCATCGTTGTGTTTGACCACGCCTATCACGGTCGCACCAACCTGACCTTCACAATGAACTTCAAGTCGGCGCCGTACGGCAACGGTTTCGGCCCGACCGCACCTAGCATTCAACACGTGCCAATGTCTTACCCTTTCCGCGACCCATCAGGCATGACCGGTGTTGAGGCGGCAATGCGTTCAATCAACTACATCGAGAAGCGCGTCGGTGTCGAAGACCTAGCCGCAATTGTCATCGAGCCGATTCAGGGCGAGGGTGGCTTTATCGTGCCAGCTGCTGGCTTCTTGAAGACCCTGAGTGACTGGGCGCACGCCAACGGCGTAATCGTGGTTGCAGACGAGGTTCAGGCGGGCATCGCCCGATCTGGCAAGTGGTTTGCTACCGAACACTTCGAGGGCTTCGAGCCTGACCTATTCACTATTGCAAAGGGCATTGCCGGAGGTATGCCAATTTCTGCGGTCACTGGCCGCGCCGAAATTATGGATGCGTCACACCCTGGCGGTCTCGGTGGCACCTTCGGTGGAAACCCGGTTGCCGCAGCCGCAGCCATCTCGGTTCTAAAAGAGATTGAGGCCGGCGGAGTCATTGAGCGAGCCCAAGAAATTGGTCAGGTTCTTGGCGCACGCCTAGAGGCGCTAAAGGCCAAGTATCCGGTGGTCGGCGATGTTCGCGGCCACGGTGCCATGATGGCCATCGAGTTTGTCGAGCCTGGCACACTGAACCCAAACAAGGCAGCGGTCGACGCAGTGGTTAGCCACTGCCACAAGAACGGTGTGCTGGTTTTGAACGCCGGAACCTTCTATAACGTGATTCGCTTCTTGCCACCGCTTGCGATCTCAGACGCGCTTCTCAACGAGGCCCTCGACGTGCTTGAGGCAGCTATCGCAGCGCTATAAATCGTCAAATAGCAAAACCCCGATCGCGGTTGCGGTCGGGGTTTTGTTTTAAGCCTGAAACTTTTAGGCCAGACGGCGACGGCGCACAGCGCCAACAATCTGGGTGGTCAGCACAGCCACAATAGCGAGCAAGAACACTGCTGATGCAATCACATTAGCCTCGGCCGGAACCGCGCGAAGCGCCGCAACGTAGATGAACTTTGGAAAGGTCGGAACCGAACCAGAGTTGAAATAGGTGATGATGAAGTCGTCGAAGCTCAGGGCAAACGAGAGAAGTGCAGCCGAAACGATGCCCGGAACCAGAAGTGGAAAAGTGATCTTCCAGAACACCTGGTTTGGGTTTGCATAGAGGTCGCGGCCGGCCTCTTCGAGAACCGGATCAAGAGTCTGCACACGCGCCTTGACTGTTACCACTACGAATGACAGACAAAACATGACGTGAGCGATGATCGTGGTCACAAAGCCAGAAGTGAAACCAGCGTTGAAGAAGAACGCGGCCAAACCGGCACCCAAAACCACTTCGGGGGTGGCCATTGGCAAGAACAACAGCAGGTTGACCGAGGCTCGGTATTTGAACGAATAGCGCGCAATGGCGATTGCCAGAGCGGTGCCAAGCACAGTGGCGATTAGTGTGCTGGCCACACCGATGAAAATGCTGTTGCCAAGAGCCTCACAGATGTTGCCGGCCGAGCAAACGTTGGCCCAGTGGCGCAGAGTGAAACCCTCCCAAAGGGTGTTTGATGCCTTCGAATCGTTGAACGAGAATGCGATTGTGTAAACGATTGGAACCAACAAGAAGACCAGTGCAATAACCGAATAGGCGGCAAGGCCAAGCGAACGCTTTCTCACAGTAGGTCCTCCGTTCCTGATCGCTTCACATAGACCGAGACCAACACCAAAATGACCGCCATCAATAGCACGCTGAGGGCCGAGGCGGTTGGATAACTTTGGTTATCTAAGAAGTCGGCCTGCACCATGGTGCCAATCATCGAAGTGTCTGACGAACCAAGATAGTCGCGGCTGGCGTTCACATAGTCACCGGCAATCGGAATGAACGTAAGCAGGGTGCCAGAGATGACACCAGGCATCGAGATTGGAAAGGTGATCTTTCTAAAAATCTTCGCTGGCGAGGCATAGAGGTCGGCGCCGGCTTCGATTAGTCGAATGTCAAAACGCTCAAGAGTCGTATAAAGCGGCAGCGTCATAAACGGGATGAAGTTGTAAGTCAAACCGAAGATAACGGCAGCCGGAGTGCCAATGAAGAACTGGCTTGGACCTAGCAATCCGACGTGGTGAAACCACTGCATGATTGGCCCCTCGTCAGCAAAGATTTGCTTCCAGGCGATGGTGCGCAGCAAGAACGAGATGAAGAATGGTGCGATGACCAGGGTCACCATGAGGCGCTGGATGAGGCCGGTGCCGCGCAGCTTGATGCCGATGAAGTAGGCCAATGGATAGCTGATCAGCAGGGCAAACAAGGTTGCCAAGAAGGCATATAAGAACGATCTGATGATCTGCGGAAAGTAGTTAGTGATTACGGTCACATAGTTTTGCCAGTCAACCGCATACTGATAGGCGCCAATTGCTCCGCTAGGGTCTGGGCTTTCTAGCGAGGTGATGACCAAAGAAATCAGCGGGGTCAAGAAGAACAGGCCTAGATAGACCAAACCAGGCAGCAGCAAGGCCAGAACAATGCGTCCAGACTTGCGGTTTGACTCAGTGAGATTCTTGCCGTCGTTTGAGCCAAAAGCGGCGAATGCCATTACTTTTCGCCCTCTTGCGGCAAATCAGATAGGCCAAAACTGTGTTCAACCTTCCAACTCACCCAAACGTTTGCACCAACTTCGGTGACCGGGCTCTTGCCGATGTTTTGGGCAAAGACGGTGACCTCGCCCACGTTAGGAATGTCGATCAAATATTGGTTGCTAACGCCGGTGAAGCGAATGTCGATGATCTCGCCAGGGCCAATCAGGTTGATGCCGGCGTGAACTTCGGGTTTCTCTTCGTGAAAGGCTGCCTTCTCTGGTCGAACACCGATCGCAATGGCACCCGATTGCTTCTCGGCTCGAGCCTTTGGCACCGAAATCTTGTTGCCGGCAATGGTAATGCTGAGCGACTCTTGATTGCTCTCGACGATGTCGCCGACAAAGAGGTTTGACTGACCAAGAAACTTGGAGACAAACACGGTGTGTGGGCGGTCATAGAGCTTCTCTGGCGAGCCCATCTGCTCGATGCGACCCTTGTTCATAACCGCTACGGTGTCGGCCATGTCCATTGCTTCTTCTTGGTCGTGGGTTACGTGCAAGAAGGTCAAGCCAACTTCAACCTGGATGGCCTTGAGCTCAATCTGCATTTGACGTCGAAGCTTAAGG
>CAIPNT010000004.1 GCA_903866485.1 uncultured Micrococcales bacterium
CTGTTTAGTGATTGGCTCGTAAAGCAGGCGAAGCAACGTCTCAGCCCAGGCTTCCTTGACACCGATGACGATGCGATCAGGCAGCAGGCTGTCTTGAAGTGCGGTGCCCTCGCGCAAGAACTCAGGGTTCCAGGCCAGGTGTGGCTCGAAGTCAACTTTGGTCGCGAGGTGCTTGGCGAGTTCGGCTGCGGTGCCAACCGGCACCGTTGACTTGCCGGCCACCAGGGCGTCCTCATTCAAGAACGGAGCCAGGGCGTCAAGGGCGTTGAAGAGATAGGTGGTGTCAGCGCCCAAACCAGTCTTCGACTGAGGGGTTCCAACACAAAGCAAGTGAACCAGCGCCTCACGAGATTCTTCATCGTGTTCGGTTTTGAAGCGAAGGTTTCCCGAGGCAAGCACCTCTAGTAACGCTTCATCTAAGCCCGGTTCATAGAACGGAACCTTGCCGGCAGAAAGACTTTCAAGCTTGGCAAGATCAGAGTCGATGCCGATCACTTCGTGACCCAACTTTGCGAAGGCGACCGCTGTGGTGGCACCCAAGTAACCCAGACCAATAACGCTGATTTTTAGCTTCACAAGGCGAGTTTAGAAAGTAAACAAAGGCGAAAGACCGGCGCGGCACACCAGTTCATTCACTGGTCTCGAAGTGTTCTATTGGTGGCCAGTTCGGTCGCTTTTCGTTTACCCGTCGTTCGCATCTTGCAATGCTCACTCTTCTTCTAATCGACCACTAGTCGAAACACCCCCGCAACAACCCGCCCGTAACTTCTAGTTATGGGTGAACTATTCGATCAGTATCCGATCGCTGCCAAACCCAATAAAGGGGACAAAAAGGCAGCCTTCGATGAAATGTTTGTTGCGCCTGGCAAGGTGCGGCCGAGTTATTTGAAGATTCACGAAGCGCTAGCGGCGATGACCCAGAGCGAACTCATCGGCCGCACCGAAGCTCTAGCCAGTTCATACCTCGCCCAGGGAGTCACTTTTGACTTTGCCGGCGAAGAGCGCCCCTTTCCACTGGATGCGGTTCCGCGTGTAATCGAACGTGGCGAATGGAACGTGCTTGATGCCGGTGTCAAGCAGCGCGTTCGCGTGCTCGAGGCGTTTTTGGCCGATGTCTATGGCCCGCAAAACGCCATACGTGACGGAGTGATTCCGGCCGCGCTGGTGGCAACATCCGAGCACTTTCACCGAGCCGCACACGGCATCGACCCAGCCAACGGGGTGCGCATTCAGGTCAGCGGCATCGACCTGATTCGCGATGAAGTGGGCACCTGGCGCGTGCTAGAAGACAACGTGCGCGTGCCATCTGGCGTGAGTTATGTGATCTCGAACCGTCGAGTCATGGCGCAAACCCTGCCCGAGCTTTTTCAACAGATGCGCATTCAGCCGGTTGGTGAATATCCAAATAAGCTTCTTGCCGCGCTTCGAGCCGCGGCTCCAGGTGGCGTAGAAGATCCGACCGTTGTCGTGCTCACCCCGGGTGTCTATAACAGCGCCTATTTCGAACACACATTGCTGGCCCGCCTGATGGGCATCGAGCTGGTTGAGGGGCGCGACCTGTTCTGCTCAGGGGGCAAGGTTTATATGCGCACCACCGCCGGCGCTCGTCGCGTCGACGTAATTTATCGCCGTGTTGACGACGAGTTTCTCGACCCGCTAGCCTTCAGAGCCGACTCGGTTTTGGGCCCTCCGGGGTTGCTGAACGCCGCCAGGCTCGGCAATGTAACTCTTGCCAATGCGGTTGGCAACGGTGTTGCCGACGACAAGTTGGTCTATACCTACATGCCAGACCTAACCCGCTATTACCTCGGTGAAGACCCGATAATCGAGAACGTTCGAACCTGGCGCCTCGAAGAAGAGGGCAGCCTCGAAGAGGTGCTAGACCGCTTGGATGAGCTGGTGGTCAAGCCGGTTGATGGTTCGGGCGGCAAGGGGCTTGTGGTCGGTCCGGCGGCATCCAAGAAAGAGCTGGACGATCTTCGAAAGCGCCTGATCAAGGACCCACGCGGTTGGATTGCTCAGCCGGTGGTTCAGTTCTCGACTATTCCAACCCTGGTTGAAGGCGGCCTTCGCCCTCGACACGCCGACCTTCGGCCGTTTGCCGTCAATAGCGGAAGTGACATATGGGTGCTGCCAGGCGGGTTGACTCGCGTGGCATTGCCAGAGGGCGAGCTTGTGGTGAACTCATCGCAAGGTGGAGGTTCTAAAGACACCTGGATTGTCGGCAACGACCGCGCGACTGTGAGACAGTTCTTGCCGACCAACTCGACCGTTTCATCAATCGTGGCCGGCCAAACCTCGGCCGACTCTGGTTTCGGCACCCAGCAGCACGACAATTCGGGAACCGGATTCAAGATTCAACAGGCGCAGCAACAGCAAACAGCCGGCGAGGTTTTATCGCCGCTTGCACAGGGAGGCTCTAACTAATGCTCAGTCGCATCGCAGAATCGCTGTTTTGGATTGGCCGCTATGTTGAGCGCGCCGACGGAACCGCTCGCTTGCTTGACGTTCACCTTCAGCTCTTGCTCGAAGACCCTTGGGTCGATGAAGATACCGCCTGCCGGTCGCTGCTTTCGGTGATCGGGTCGGATTCGGTTTTTCCACATGACCTCACCCGCCACGATTTGCTCAACATTCTTTCGGTTGATCGAAACGAGCAAGCTTCGATTGCTTCATCATTGACCGCGGCGCGAGAAAATGCCAGGCGTGTGCGCGAAATTGTTTCAACCGAGCTTTGGGAGTGCCTAAATACCACCCGTTCACGGATGCCCCGCAAGGTGTCGATTGAACGTGCCCACGACTTTTTCGGTTGGGTTCGTGAACGCACCGCTCTAGCCGTCGGCATTGTCGAGAGTTCAACTTCGAGAGACGAAGCTTGGACGTTCTTTACACTCGGTCGCTCACTCGAGCGCGTCGATATGACCGCGCGACTGTTGGCAACATCAGAGCTAACTGAGGCAAGCGGGCCTTCTTGGACAACCATTCTGCGCAGCTGTGGGGCCTATGAGGCATACCTGCGCACCTATCGTGGGGTTCCCTCGGCAACAAATGCCGCCGAGTTCTTGCTGCTTGACCGCATTTTTCCTAGGTCGGTCACGTTTGCCCTGTCACGCGCCGAGCGGTGCCTAAGCGACTTGGCGCCAAACTCAGACCGAGTCGGCACCAGCGATGCGGCTTTGCGCATGGCCTCACAGATTCGAACCAATCTCGAGTTTCGTTCGGCACCAGAGATACTTGCCAATTTGACCCAAGAGATGGTCACTCTGCAAGGTGGGGTCAGTGAAGTTTCTGAGGCGATTAGAGCGCGGTATTTTCCGGCAAACGTTATGCCTACCTGGGTGGGTGAGGTGCTTTGAGTCGCTTTCGCATCGTTCACAGCACTGGCTTTAGTTATAGCCACCAAGTGACCGCGTCTTATAACGAGGCTCGCTTGTTGCCGGCTCGAAACGAGAGACAATTTGTAATCTCTAGCAAGCTCGAGATGGCCCCGACCGGCACTGCGCATGAATATCTCGACTATTTCAATACACGGGCAACCCAGTTTGAAATTCTTGAACCACACACCGAACTGACCATTTCGGCTAACTCGCTGGTTGAGATTCGAGATTCGATCAAACCGGCCCCTGGCCTGAATTGGCATGACCTCGCACCCGAGGTGGTGTCGAGTCTCGAGCTAACTGACGCGATTTCACAGACCCGCCGCACTGCGCCGCCGGGGGAGTTGGCTAGGTTTGCCAAAAAGACTGCCGAAAAGCTGGGTCCGCACGAAACCGCAATGGAGATCTGCAAGAAGGTTTTCATCGCGATGACCTACAAGCACGGTGTCACCGGAGTTCACTCGGTGGCCACCGAAGCCTGGTCTGCCAAGATTGGTGTTTGCCAAGATTATGCTCACATCGCCTTAGGCGCTCTGCGCGCAGCCGGCATCCCGGCCAGATATGTCTCTGGCTATCTGCACCCGCACGTTGCACCCAAGGTGGGCGAAAAGGTGATTGGCGAATCACACGCCTGGGTCGAGTGGTGGGCCGGGTCTTGGTATGCCTATGACCCGACCAACGATATCGAGATCGGTGAGCGACACATCGTGGTTGGCAGTGGTCGTGACTATGACGACGTTGCGCCGCTGCGGGGCGTTTATGCCGGTGCCAGCGAATCTGAACTTTTCGTTTCGGTTGAGATAACCAAAGAGGCATAGCTAAGACCCGGCGATAGAGTTTTGAAATGACAACTCTGCCAATCGTTCGAACATTCACCGACTCGCACGGTGTAGACATCTCCTTTTATGAGTGGCCGGTGGCCAACCCACGCGCGATTGTGCAGATTGCTCACGGATTGGGTGAGCACGCTCGTCGCTATGACCACGTTGCCGAGGCGCTTAACCGCGCGGGATTCTCGGTTTATGCCGACGACCACCGCGGCCACGGTGTCACCGGTGTCAATATGCGAGCCAAGGGTTTCATCAAAAATCAAGGCAATCTAGGCCCGGGTGGAATGTCGGCCACCTTTGCAGCCGTGCGCCAACTCAGCCAGCTGATTCGCGAAGAGAACCCAAACAGCAAGCTTGTTCTCATCGGGCACAGTTGGGGCTCCATGATCGCCCAGCGCATCCTCAATAAATTCTCGGATGAGTATGACCTCGCGGTATTGACCGGATCAACTCTGTTGCTGCCAGGCATTTTGCCGAGCGGGGGTTTCAACAAGAAGTTTGAGGCGGCTGCCAAAAAACAAGGTCAGCCGGTTTCTGGTGGCGAGTGGTTGAGCCGAGACCTCGAGGTTGGCAAGGCGTTTAGGGCAGACCCACTGAACTTCGATGAGAGTGCGAGTCAGGTTTTTGGCGTTGCCAACGCACTTGCGCTAATTGGCACTCCGAGTCGCAAGATGCCGGCAGCCCTGCCGATTCTGCTTATGGCCGGAAGCGATGATGCCATCGGTGCCGAACGCGGCAACCTAATGCTGCTCAAGGCCTATAAGCGGGCCGGACTGAACGACATCGAACTGGTTATATATGATGGTGCTCGCCACGAGGTGTTCAACGAAACCAATAGGGATGAAGTTCTGGCCGATCTGGTCGAGTGGTTAAACGCCAGAATCTAGTTTGCTGAAGGCGGCGTCAGGCCGAGTTTCTCTGAAGCCTTAGCCACATTCGGCAGACGGCAAGCAGCCGCAGCTTCTTCAATTGGATTCTTCAAGAGGTCGTGAGTCTCAGGGTGCTTCTCCATGTATCGCACCGTGTATGAGCACACCGGAACCACCTTGTTTTTGCCTTGTGTGCGAACATCGGCGAGGGCCTCGCGGGTCAAAATTGCTGCCAGGTTCTTGCCCTGATGCGCCGGGTTCACGCCGGTGTGCACGAAGTGAATCTCGTCTACCATCAGTGAATAGTCGAGCTCGCCGGCCATATCGTCACCTAGCCAAATCTCATAACGGTGTTCGGCGGTGTTGTGCTTTACAACTGGTGTCTCGATGATTTCTGCGCTCATGCTGTTAATCTCTTTCTGTGCCGGCAAATAAAAACCAAGTCTTCTATGGCGATAACCTTGCCGTGCTTAAATCTATGCCCTCAGAGTGCGCACAGCTGATCTATATCGATCCGCCGTTCAACACTGGCCGCACGCAAAGCCGCGGCACAGCCACCACCACCAGAGTGACCGAGGGTGGCCGGGTAGGTTTCAAGGGTCGCCAATACGAAACCGTGCGTCAAACGGTGCTCAGCTATGACGATGAATTTGCCGACTATTGGGCGTTTCTCGAGCCTCGACTCGAAGAGGCCTGGCGTCTGCTAAACGAATCCGGAACGCTTTATTTGCACCTCGACTATCGCGAATCGCACTATGCCAAGGTTTTGCTAGACGCACTTTTTGGCCGCGACTGCTTCTTGAACGAAATCATCTGGGCCTACGACTATGGCGGCAAGAGCAAAAACCGCTGGCCGGCAAAGCACGACACCATCCTGGTTTATGTGAAAAACCCGGCTAAGTATTTTTTCAACTCAGATGAGGTTGACCGCGAGCCATACATGGCACCGGGTTTGGTCACGCCCGAGAAAGTTGCCAAGGGAAAGTTGCCAACTGACGTTTGGTGGCACACCATAGTTTCGCCAACCGGCAAAGAAAAAACCGGTTACCCAACCCAAAAGCCGCTTGGAGTTTTGCGCCGAATCATTCAGGCATCTTCAAAGCCTGGCGACCTGGTGATTGACTTCTTCGGCGGCTCGGGCACAACCGGTGC
>CAIPNT010000005.1 GCA_903866485.1 uncultured Micrococcales bacterium
GTTGAACCAGTTGCTGCCGGCGAAGGGCTCATTGTCGACACCGGCGGCAAGTTCGGGCAAAAGCCGATTACCCTGAGGTTTTGGGCGAGGGTGGTGTTTTTGCCGGTTAGGGAATCTGCGATGTAGTAACCCGCAGTCGCAAGCGACAGAACTGTTGCCACAGAGGTTAGAGAAATGATCAGTTTTTCGCGCATAAGGACTCAGCCTCTCAGCCGAAAATATAACAACTCAAATTGAGCTACTTCGACACTAACAGCAAACGTTGTAGTCGCCTAGCGAGCTACCGGCAGGCGAATCTCGGTTCGCAAACCACCTAGGTCGCTCTTCTCTAGCTTCACCTCGCCACCGTGGCGGCGAACGATTGCCGCCAGAATGCTCATGCCTAGGCCCGAACCACCCGACTGCCTAGATCTCGAGTTGTCAAAACGTTTGAAGTGGCCAATGCCGTTGACATAAAACTCCTCTGGCAATCCCAGGCCGCCATCGTCAAAGCTGAGCACTGCCATGCCGCCTTCGGTGTGCAGTGAAACTCGCAGAGCATCGGTCACCAGTGTGTGTCGTCGGATGTTTGAGGTCAGGTTTGCCAGCATCTGTGCGATCAGGTCGCGAGCGCCAACGATCTCGATGGCCGGTTCGACGGCAACGACCACCGGTCGCGTCGGCTGCAGCACCCGAAGGTCGTCCAGTGCGGTGCCAACCATTGCCGATAGGTCGATGGGGCCAACCTCGCTCATCATCTTGGTCTCTGTCTTGTTCTCACCGAGTTCGGCTAGCAGCAGCAGGTCTCGCACCAGGTCATCCATACGGTTGGCCTCGCTGAGCATGCGACCGTATGCCTTTGCGGTCTGTTCGGCGCCGGCTTCGGGGTTCTTTTGCAGCAGCTCGACATAACCCTTGATCACGGTGAGCGGTGTGCGCAACTCGTGTGAGGCGTCGCCTAAGAAGTTCTGCATCTTTTGCTGGGTGTCACGCTCAAGCAAGATTGCCCGCTGCAGCGAGTCGACCATGTTGCGCAGGGCTCGAGCCAGTCGGTCAACCTCGCTATCTCCATCGGGGATTGGCAGTTCAACCGAGGCTTCGCCCTCTGCGATTGCGGTTGCCGCATCAACCAGGTTTGAAATCTTGCGAACGTCACGCCTGATGAAGATGGCGATGGCAGCCGCACCGAGCGCCACCGAGCCGAGCACAAACCAAATCAGCAGCCGGATGTTTGCGTCGCGGCTCTCGATTTGCCCAGCCAGCGAAGTGCTGATCAAAACGTATTGGCCGTCGCTCAGTGCCACGCTGCGCAATCGATATGGCGAGGTTCCATCGATCTTGCCGCCGCCGGGCACATCGGGGGTTACGGTAACGGGCTGGGTCAACGAGCTGCGCAAGACGTCAAGCGATGGTGGTTCAACTATCGAAACTGAGTTCGAGGTTAGCTCTAGCAAGTCGCCCGCCGCAGTTAGATAGTCGATAGTCAAGCCGATTTGTGATTGGTCGGCCGCCAACAACGCCGAGCCGGTGGGGGTGGCCGTGCTCTTCGAAATCACCTTCGCTGCCACCGAAAGCGAGTCGTCTACGCGGGCCACATCCGAGTTATAAAAGGCGCTAAGTGCAAAACTGCCAATGCACACCGACACCAGCGAAATAATCGAGGCGGTGGCTAGGGTGAGCCTGGTTTGCAGCCTCACTCGGCAACAATCTGAAAGCCGATGCCGCGAACGGTCTTGATGCCCTCAAAGCCTTCTGAGTGCAGTTTTTTGCGCAGATAAGAAATGTAGGTGTCAACCACGGTGGCGTTGGCCGCAAAGGCCATACCCCAGACCACGTCAAGCAGGGTAGCCTTGGTCACCACCTTGCCGGCGCGAGCCATCAGCTCATAGAGCAACTTAAACTCTGTCGGTGATAGGTCAACCGGCTTGCCGTTCATGGTCACGGTGTGACGATCTTCGTTCAAGGCAATCGGGCCACAAACCAGGTCTTGAGCCTCAATATCGTCGGCCGGCATTGTGCGACGCAAAATGGCGGCAATGCGCAACATCAACTCTTCAAGGCCAAAGGGTTTGGTTACATAGTCGTCTGCTCCCAGACGCAGGCCACGGGTGACATCGGCGCGCTCGCCGCGGGCCGTTAGCATCAGGGCGGGGGTTTTGTCTTTGTTGCCGCGCAATCGCTCTAGCAGTTCATAGCCATCGAGGTTGGGCATGTTGATGTCGGTGATTATGAGGTCTACCTTGTTATCGCGCAACCACTTGAGCGCGGCAAAGCCATCCGTGGCCTCGAATGGTTCATAGCCAGATAGGCGCAGGGTGTCGCAGATCATATCGCGAACGCCTGGCTCGTCGTCAACAACAAGGATGCGTGCAGTGCTCATGGCTCAATGCTATGGCCGAGATAGAAACGAGGCGCAAACTCTCAAGTCTCCCGAACTCTTTTCACATAGAACTCACAAACAGACTGTTGCACCATTATTGAGCGGCGAAGAAATCACCGCAGAAAAGGTTTGAAATGTTCAATAACAACAGCAAGAAGGCAATGGTTGCTGCAACGCTGGCCGCCGCGCTAGTTTTGGGCGGCTCGGCTGCGGCATTCGCAACCGATTCAGGCACTTCAACATCAGCTTCACCGACTTCGGCGCCAAAGGCTCCTAAGACCAATCCAAACAAGGCAGCCATGGATGCGTTTCACGCGGCCCAGCAGGCGTTCAAGACAGCCCAAGACCAGTTCAAGCAGAACAAGGTTGCATTCTCAGCAAGTCAAGCTGCATTCAAGACCGCCAATCAGGCATTCATGACGGCCAAGAAGGCAATTGACCAGACTTTCAAGTCTGCCCTTGATGCAGCAAAGACCGCTTACAACACCGCAATCGCAGCTGCCGCCACTGACGCACAAAAGTCAGCCGCTCTAGCCGCCCGCAAGGCCGCGGTTACCGCTGCTGCTTCGGTTCGCGATGCAGCCATCGCAGCGCTTGGCGTCGCACCTGTTCGTCCGGTGGCACCGGTTCACCCAACCGCTCCAACCAGGCCAACTCTTGCACCACGGGCGCCTCACACTGCACAACCAGCACCATCGGCAACACCTGCACCATAAGCTTCATACTCTCCTAGTAAGAAGGCCGCTTTGCTCTGATGCGGATCTGAGCAGAGAATTCCCAAGGCAACGGGCATCGACCATTCGGTCGGTGCCCGTTGCTGTTTAACGGCCGTTTTTCAGATAAGGCTTACATCCATAACTACTGGGGTCTAGCGGGCTTCGGGCCGTTATAAACTCGTTATTTCCGTAAGCGTTTACAATCGTTACCAAACTGTGTCTAAAAATTGGTTGCAAGCGCTTTAGGTGCAACTACAGTTTTTCTTGAACCCTGATTTGATCCGCATTCAGGGCATCCGTTGAAAGGGATAAACATATGAAGAAGGGCACTCGCTACGTAGGCGCTGCAGCTATTGCTGCACTGGCTGCTGCAAGCCTCGGTATGGGGGCCGCCGCTCAGGCAGCAACCCGTAACGTAAGCATCTTTGTTGGCTACTCAGCAGCCGACGCTCAGTCATTCCAGGACGAACTCAACATTGAGTTCCCTGCCAGCTCAGGCATCAAGGTCAAGGTAACCACCCTTGCATCTTTCGACACCGACATCACCACCAAGATCAAGGCTGGTCAGGCACCAGACATCGCTATGTGGCCTCAGCCAGGTGGTCTTCTAAAGCAGAAGGCAAAGCTAGTTCCACTAGACAAGCTTCTCGGTGCTTCAACCCTTAACTCGATCATCAAGACCGAAGTTCCTGGTTTCGAGCTTCTAGGCAAGTCAGGCAACACCACTTACGGTCTTCCTGTATCAGCCAACCTAAAGTCAATCGTGTTCTACAACCCAGCAGTCTTCGCTGCTAACGGTTGGACCGTTCCTACCACTCAGGCTCAGCTTGACGCACTACAGACCAAGATTGCCTCTTCAGGCAAGGCTTACCCATGGTGTGCAGGTACCGAGTCAGGTGGCGCAACCGGTTGGTCACTTACCGACTGGATGGAAGAGCTAGTTCTAAAGAACGCTGGCGTTGCAACCTACAACCAGTGGTGGAAGGGCCAGGTTCACTGGAACAACCCAGCCATTGTTAAGGCCGGAAACGCTCTAGCTTCAACCCTTCTAGCTGCTGGCGAGACTCCTGGCGGCGGCCCTGGTGTTACCAGCCGCAACTTCGGTCTAGCAACCACCGCTGGTCTATTCGAGACTGACAAGACCAAGGGTGCATGTGCACTTCTAAAGCAGGGCTCATTCATCACCGGCTTCTTCCCAGACGCAATCCAGGCTGAGCTAAAGGCTGGCAACTACGCACACGTTGGCGTATTCGCTTACCCTTCAGGCCCAGCAGGTGGCGCAGTTCTAGGTGGCGGTGACACCGCTGGTGTATTCCACAACAACCCTGCAGTTGCAGCTGTTGCGAAGTTCATCATGTCAGACAAGATGGGTACCCACGGTTACGCAGCTAAGGCTGCAGGCTTCTTGTCACCTCACAAGACCTTCAACCCTGCTTACCTAGGCACCTCGCTAAACAAGAAGTTCCAGACCATCTTCTCGAAGGCATCTGGCTTCGGCTTCGACGGTTCTGACCAGGCGCCACCAGCTGTAAACGCAGCTGAGTGGAGCGAGCTAACCAACTGGTTCGCTGGCAAAGAGACCATGGCTCAGGCTTTCGCGATCATCGACGCAGCCTACAACCAGTAATCCTCGGATAACTGTTCGTAAAAAGTAACAAAGGTGTTGGCGGGCAGGGCGCAAGCTCTTCCCGCCAACACTGTTTACGTGCCAAGGCACGTTGCATAAACTGATTCAACTCAAGACCAAAAGAAAGGACCATTGAATGGATGCCATTCTTACCGCTCTCGAAGCGGTTGTGCTAGGTCCAATAGTCACCTTTGCTCTCTACTATCTGGGCAATCTTCTCGTAAACCTGATTCCTTCAGAGAAGGTCAAGAAGGCGCTGAACCCATATGTGTTCATCACGCCGGTGCTATTGCTAGTCGGTCTCTTCTTGGTCTACCCGACCATCCAAACGATGATCTTCGCTTTTATGAACGAAGATTCATCGGCATTCGTCGGCTTCAGAAACTTCAATAAGCTTTTCGCCGACCCAAACTTCATCCGCACCATTCTCAACAACGTGCTCTGGGTAGCCGTAGTTCCATTGGTCACCGTGGTCTTGGGTCTTTTTATCGCGACCCTCACCGACAAGCTAGGTGCAGTTCGTGAGCGCACCTTCAAGGCCATCATCTTCATGCCGATGGCCATTTCGTTCGTCGCGGCTTCTTCGGTTTGGCGACTCAGCTATTCATGGACCTCAAACGGTTCTCAAATCGGAATCTTGAATGCCATCGTTCAGGTCTTCGGCGGCAAGCCAATCGCTTGGCTGCAAAACGAAACCTTCTCAATCAACAGCTTGCTAATCATGGTCGTTGTGGTTTGGGCCAACGCCGGTTTCGCCATGACCCTGCTCTCTGCAGCTATCAAGGCAGTGCCAGAAGAGACCGTTGAGGCGGCCTCAATCGATGGCGCAAACGGCTGGCAATCGTTCTTTCAGATCGTTCTTCCACAGATCTGGGGCACCGCGGTTTCGGTGTTCATAACCGTGCTAATCAGCACCATGAAGATCTTTGACGTCATCTGGGGCATGACCGGTGGTGACTTTCACACCAACGTTCTCGGTGTTGACTTCTTCCGCGAATACTTCGTCTACAACAACACCGGCAAGGCGTCGGCAGTGGTCGTTCTGCTAATGATTGCGATCATCCCGATCATGATCTCCCAGGTGCGCACCTACCGCAAGCAGGAGGAAATCCGATGAAAAACAACGCATTTCTAACCAGACTTCGTGGATGGCGTCTTGGCGCGACCTTCACAATGCTGATCGTTGTGATCATCTGGGCACTGCCAACCGTTGGTCTTTTGGTCACCGCGTTCCGAAACCGCGACGACTCGATTGCTTCGGGATGGTGGACTGCCATTCTTGACCCGTTCCACCAGCACTGGAGCCTCCAGGCTTTCCAGACTGTTTTTGATCCGCAGTATTGGAACATCGGCACCTCGTTCTTCAACACAGTGGCCGTGGCTGTGCCGGCAACCATCTTGCCGATCACCTTTGCAGCCTTCGCTGCATACGGTTTCACCTTTTTGAACTTCAAGGGCAAAGAGGCGTGGTTCTCGCTGATCATCGGCCTAATGGTCGTGCCTATGCAGGCAGCCATCGTTGCCGTGTTGCAGATGTTTGTGGGGCTTGACCAGTGGTTGGCCACTCTTCCTGGCAACGAATACGGTGACTTCCACCTCAGTGGAGAATATCCTGCGGGTTGGATCGTGCACTCGGCCTTCGCTATGCCTTTGGCTGTCTACATCCTGCGCAACTACATGATGACCTTGCCTAGCGCACTCATCGAAGCAGCTCGCATCGATGGCGCAAGCCACTTCCAGATCTTCTGGCGACTCATCATCCCGATGTCGGTGCCGGCGCTTGCCTCGTTCGCAATCTTCCAGTTCCTTTGGGTCTGGAACGACTACTTCGTGGCGTTCATGTTCGTCGGAAACCACAACGTCTTGACCTACACCATCCTCAGCATGCTGGGTCAGCACGGTGAGGGCTGGCAGGTTGTGATGGCCGGATGTTTGATCTCGGTCATTGTTCCACTAACCGTATTCTTCGGTCTGCAGCGCTACTTTGTGCGTGGTCTTACCGCCGGTTCGGTCAAATAGTCAACTAATCTAAAACCAGTTTCAAAGTTGAACCGGTTGGCCTTTGGGCCGACCGGTTCAACCTTTATCCAGAGCAATCAGAAAGAGCGAACATGGCCGAGCACACCTTTCTTCGTGGTCCAGCCGACTGGTGGCGTCAAGCCGTCGTCTATCAGATCTATCCACGCAGCTATGCCGACAACAACGGCGATGGCATCGGTGACCTAAAGGGCATCACCTCGCGAGTGCCTTACCTAAAAGAGCTCGGCGTTGACGCAGTTTGGATGAGCCCGTTCTACCCATCAGAGCTTGCCGACGGCGGCTATGACGTTGCCGATTATCGCAACATCGACCCACGAATTGGCACGCTCGAAGAGTTTGACGAAATGCTTGAAACTCTGCACGCAGCCGGCATTCGCGTCTTCGTTGACGTGGTGCCAAACCACTCGAGCGACCAGCACGAATGGTTTCAGGCGGCACTAAAGGCGCCAAAGGGTTCGCCAGAGCGCGACCGCTACATCTTCCGCGATGGCAAGGGTGAAAACGGCGAGATTCGCCCATCCGAGTTGATTAGTCACTTTGGCCCAACCGCTTGGACTCGCATCACCGAGCCTGACGGCACCCCCGGTCAGTGGTACATGCATCTGTTTGCCAAAGAGCAGCCAGACTTTAACTGGGACAACCAAGAGGTTCGTGACGACTTCATCAAGACCGCACGTTTCTGGTCTGACCGTGGCGTCGACGGCTTTCGAGTCGATGTTGCCCACGCGCTGATTAAGGACCTCAAGAACGGTCACCTGCCAGAGCGCTCGTCATATGACGTTGCGGTTATGAAGAACGATGGCACCGATGACCTATTCGACCGCGATGAAGTGCACGAGATCTATGCCGAGTGGCGCAAGGTTTATAACGAGTATGACCCACCGCGCGTTGCCGTGGCCGAGGCTTGGGTTCACGCCAACCGACGTGCTCGATATGCCAGCACCGAGGGCCTGGGCCAGTCGTTTGCATTCGACCTGCTTGGCACCCCGTGGAACAAGAAGAAGTTTCACGACACCATCGATTATCAGTTGAAGGCTGCCGGTGAAACCGGTTCGTCAACCACCTGGGTGTTCTCAAACCACGACGTGATTCGTCACGCCACCCGCTTCGGCCTATCTGAAGAGATCAACAAGAACCTGCCAAAGTGGTTTCGTTCGGCCGACCGCGAGGCACAGATCAACGTGCAGCAGGGCTTCGACCGTGCCCGCGCGGCAACCATGCTGGTGCTCGCGCTGCCTGGCTCAACCTACATCTACCAGGGTGAAGAGCTTGGCATGCAAGAGCCGTTGAACATTCCTTCAGAGCAGATGCAAGACCCACAGTGGTTCCGCGGCGAGGGCACCATCAGCCGTGACGGTTGCCGTGTGCCAATGCCTTGGACCTCGACCGGTTCGTCATTCGGTTTCGGCCCTGGTGGCGCTCACCTGCCTCAGCCGCAGTGGTTCAAAGACGTCAACGTTGAGGTGCAAGATCGAGACCCTAAGTCAACGCTCAACCTTTATCGCGACGCCTTGCGAATTCGCCGCGACCTGCTTTGCGAAGAGCAGATCAAGTGGGTGTCGCATCCGCTAAACCGCGAGGTGTTGCACTTCAAGCGACCAAACGGATGGCAGGCAGTGACCAACTTCGGCACCAAGCCATTCAAGTTGCCAAAGGGTCAGGTGTTGCTAACCACCAAGCCGGTAGTTGACGGCAAGTTGCCGGCCAACGCCACAGCGTGGATCATCTAGCCTAAAAACCTAGAGGGTCTTTGGGTCGCAAACATAGAGGTTGGTTGAGGCCGGTGCGCTGCCGTCTAGCTGACAGTATGCAGTAACCCAGGTTTGAATCAGGCCGCTCTCAGAGCTGCTCGCCGAACCGTTTGGTCCGGCGTTTGTTGTGGTGTCAACCAGCACATATTTGACTTGACCCTCGGCAACTAGTTTTCTGAACGCAACCAAGGTTGGCGCCGGATCATTGCCGTTGAAGCCACCGATCGGCAAAATGTTTTCGCCAGTTTCAGTGATATAGCTTGCCGCAGCCTGCGCACCAAAGGTCACCAGCAGGTATTTGGCCTTGCCTCGGTGGGCCTGCAGATATGTGACCACTGTGGCGTGGCTCTGTGCGCCAAACGTGATGCCGCTCGGGCCTTGACCAAATGACGGAGGCTTGCCACCGGCAAAGTTTGGCATCTGACCGGGCGCGAAGTGCGGCATCTGACCGGGCGCGAAGTGTGGCATGCCTCCAGAAAAGTTGGCTGGGCCGCCAGCAGGGCCACCAGGTATGCCTGCAGGCAGGCCTCCAGGGCCACCGAGCATTCCGCCGCCCACAATCGCGCCGCTGCCACCGTTGTTCATCACGAGGCTCATCGGGCCGGCAACCGGGTTGATGGCGTTTGAGTTGCTCATTGCGTCAACCGCCCAAGCGGCAGGAGTGAAGGCAATCGACACCAAGGTCAATGCGGCAATGACGCCGGTAGACAACTTGCGTCGCAGCGCAAAGACCAGGCCGCCCAGGCTCAACAACGCAATAATTGGCGCCCAAGTGAGATAGCCATAGTCGATGGTCAGCCAGAGCGCCCAGCCAACGGTTGGCACAGCAATCAGCAGGGCCATCCATGCCTTGCCCTGGTCTAGCGCGGTCATGATTGCAAGCGCGATTAGACCGGCCATCGGCAACGCCAGAGACGAGGTATAAAACTGGTGCATTCCAGAAACCGCCGAAAACATGACCGAAAATACGCCTAGCCAGCTGACCAAGAAAATGGTGGTCAGGCGGTGTTGCTTGCTGATGAATAAGATCACGGCGGCAATGCCGGCGGCAATCAGAAGCCATGAGATTTCTGGTGCCACCTGGTGGTTGAACAGGCGAACCAGAGATGGTGAACCTGAGAACGGGGGAGTGAAGGTGCGAAAAGCGGCGGTCGCGGTGCTGGTGGCTGCCTTATGCGAACCGTCGACATCGTTGAAGCGGCCTAGGGCGTCATAGCCAAACACCATCTCCCAAGGGCTGTTATAGATAGTGCTGCCAATGTATGGGCGTGAATCGGCCGGAATGGCCCAAACGATAAAAATCCAAATCAGCGAGGTGGCAATGCTGATTGAACCTGCAATAACAAGGTCGACCAATTTTTTAACCATTGGTTTGCCTTGGGTGAATAGCCAAGCCAGAGCCAGCGCCGGCCAGACTGCCCAGGCCTCGATCATGTACATGTTGAAGCCGGCCGCAATAAATAGGCCTGCATAAATCAGTTGGCGCAGGCTGCCGGTTTCAAATGCTCGCACCGCAAAATAGAAAACCGCGGCCAGCATCAATAAAAATGGGGTTTCTGGCTGGTTGGCGCGAGCAACGGCCGCGATGATTGGGGTAGAGGCCATCAACACTCCGGCGATGATGCCAGCTTTGTCGCCGGCGAGGCGGCGAACCGTGATGGCCACCAACAAAACGGCGCCAACCGCGGCCAACCCATTTGGTGCCTCGATTGCCCAGGTGCTAAAGCCAAACAGCTTCACAAAGATGGCCGGCATCCAATATGAACCCGGAATCTTGTCGAGCGTGATTGTGCCAGCTGGGTCGATTGCCCCAAAGAAGAAGTTGCTAAAACTCTTGCTCATGCTCATCGCGATGGCCGCGTAGTATTCAGATCGGGCGCCCCCGGCAATGCCAAATAGATAGAGCACGGCAGAGAGCACACCGAGACCAGATAGCGCGGCCGGCCAGGCAAGACGTTTGTTCTTCATCTGAATAGCCTTCCAGCAAAATCTGGGATATTCCTGAAAGCCATCTGGGTGTCAACTGTCTCAATTTCTAAGCCAAAACTCTAAACTTGAGCCATGGCTAAACCATATGAAATCAAAGCAAGCATCCAGATTGAAGCCACCCCGGCAAAGGTTCACGAGGTTCTAATTGACCTCGGTCGCCTAGACGACTGGTCACCTTTTGTGTCGATGGACAAGACTGTGGTCAGCACCGTCTCGACCCCATCGGTGGGCGAAGGCGCAGTCTATGAGTGGGCCGGCAAGCGCATTGGCAAGGGCAAGATGGAAATCATGTTGGTTAGCCCAGACTGCATCAAGTCGCAGATGACTTTTCTAAACGGCAAGAACACAGACCTAGCCTACAGTTAATATAGCCTCGAGCCAAACTTTGAGGGCACCAAGGTCACCTGGTCAATGAAGGGCGAGCGCGGTCTGCTCATGCAGATTATGACCGCGGTGCTAAACATGGACAAGCGCATGGAAAAGAACTTTGCCGACGGCCTAAAGGTATTGAAGGCAATCGTCGAATAATTCGACTCAACTCTGCTTACACTTGCGGCATGAAGTTTGCTCGTCTGTCACTAGCCCTTGTATCAACTCTCGCTGTCTCGGCCGCGCTCGCCGGATGTTCGGCCTCGGCCAGCAGCGGCGGCGCCAGTTCATCTGGTTCTAACCCGACTGCATCTGCGGCCAGCATGGTCACCGCACCACTCACCGGTGTGCGGTATGCCGCCGGCAGCGCAGAGGCCAATGGGCTCAACGGCCCGTCGGTGGCTTGCAAAATCGATAACAGCTCGGCAGCTCGCCCACAGCAAAACCTAAACAAGACCGACATGGTCTTCGACGAGATGGTCGAGGGTGGCCTAACCCGCTTTATCGCCGTCTTCCACTCGCAGTTGCTCAACACCGACAGCGACCCAAAGTTTGTGGGCGTTGGCCCAGTGCGCTCGATTCGCCCAATGGACCCAGACATCATCAGCCAGTTTGGCGGCATCGTTTGCTATTCGGGTGGCCAGCTAAAGTTTGTCAACATGATGAAGGCCACCTCGGTTTTCAACGCGGATGAAACCAGCGAACAGGGCAAGCACACCTTCACTCGCGTGACCGATCGCCAGGCACCACACAACGTGATTGTTAACGTCAAACTTTTGGCTGCCAACCACCCTGAAATTGCCGCACCGCAGCAGGGCTTCGACTTCGCCACCTCGGCAGCTGCGGCCACCGCGGCCACCTCGGGCATCGCGGTTAAGAGCGTCAAGGTTGCTTTTCCGGCGGCGCTCGCCGAGTGGGTGCCTAGCAGCGACGGCAGCCAGTGGCTGCGCATCCAAGATGGTCAACCAGACAAAGATTCGGCCACCGGTCAGCAGCTGCACGCAACCAATGTTGTTGTGTTGAACGTGCAAGAAGATAAGTCAATCAAGGATCCGCGCTATGGCTATGTGCCAAAGGCAATCATCATTGGCAAGGGCGCCGCTTGGGTTTTCACCGGTGGCAAATATGTTCAGGCTTTCTGGTCTAAGGCCGATCGCATGTCGCGCATCATCTTGACTGACGCCAGTGGCAAGGCAATCAATTTGGCTCCGGGCAACACCTGGGTTGAGATGAAGCCGGCCGACCCTGAGGGCAAGTTGACGATCACTCCAGTGGTGGCAACCCCGAGCCCAACGCCAACTAAGTAGTTCGGGGCTGCGACCCTAGCGAAGGCCAGCAAGGGCTAACGCCGGCTAGTCGTCGAGCGGTTCGCGCCCAGGCTGGCGCTCCCAGGCGATTTCGGTGACAGTGGCCGGGTCAACCAGTGCCGAGTTATCGGCCGCAACAATCTCTACAATTCGTGCTGCCGATTCGCCTGCAAAGGGCGAAGACGCCTCGCGCAGGGCTTCGATTTCGGCGCCGCGATCGGGCAATCCGGCCTCGAGAATAAAGTCAAAGCCGGCGGCAAATTCGGCAAATGAGCTCAGTCGCACCGAGGCTTGGGCTGCCAGTTCACCCAGTTCGCTGAACTGCCAGTGACCCTGGTTTTCGATAAACACCGATGGCTTGCCGGTGACCAACGGATACTCCGCCAGAAACGAGATTCCGTCGGTTAGCAAAATGTCGCACTCTTCAAACAAGGCTGCCGGCCCAGAGTGGCTGTCAATTGAGGTGTTTGGCAGCGCTTCCCAGCCGGCCATCCAGGCATCTAGGTCTGAGTCGCTAATCACCTCTCGCTCAACCAGGGTGCCAAACATAAACGGGTGCGGCCGCAGAATCACATCAATCTCTGCATGCGCCTCGGCCCAGTCAAGAAACTCAAGGTAGTTGTCGGCGAAGGTGCCAAAGTTTAGCCAGTGCGGCGAATAGCTGTGGTGCGGTGCCCAAACAACACGGATGCGTTCGTGGTGATCGGCCACGTGCTCGCGCGCAGAGCGAATCAAGGCATCAACCTTTGGCGAGCCGGTGAAAAACACGTGGCCGTTGCCTCGCGAGGTGCTTGCATAGGCTTGGCGCACAAACTTATCTTGGGTGAAAATCAGCGAGGCAAGCTGGTGTGACCGCTGGGTATAAAGGTGTGGGGCGACTCCTGGCCGGCCATCCGGGCCTGGCAAAACCCCAGGTTCGTTCACCAGCGGCAGTGAATAGTAGGGCACGTAGGCGATGCGCGTGAACTTGACTAGTTGGTCGGCGCGATAGGCCGGTTGATAGTTGCGCTGCCACGGATAGTTGATGAA
>CAIPNT010000006.1 GCA_903866485.1 uncultured Micrococcales bacterium
ACCCGCTTCGCGACCCGGCCGATCGCCGTTTAAACCGAATTGCCGGGCCTAGCAGCCTCGTGATCTTCGGTGTGACCGGTGACCTGTCACGCAAGAAACTAATGCCAGCCGTCTATGACCTGGCCAACCGTGGCCTGTTGCCACCGGGCTTCGCCCTGGTTGGTTTTGCACGTCGCGACTGGGCAGACCAAGACTTTGGCGCACAGGTCAAGGAGGCTGTAAAGCAGTATGCCCGCACCCCGTGGTCAGAAGAAGTCTGGGAGCAACTAGCAACCGGTATTCGCTTCGTTTCTGGTGAATTTGATGACGACGCTGCGTTCGATCGCCTAAAAGAAACCATCGAAAAGCTGGATAAAGAGCGCGGCACCAACGGAAACCACGCGTTCTACCTTTCGATTCCGCCAAAGGCCTTCGCTCAGGTTTGCCAGCAGCTCTCTCGCAGCGGTTTGGCGTCACCTGAACCAGACCAGTTTCGCCGCGTAGTTATCGAGAAGCCGTTTGGTCACGACCTCGAGTCATCGCGAGTGCTAAACGACGTTGTTGAGTCTGTCTTCCCACCTGAATCGGTCTTTCGCATCGACCACTATCTAGGCAAAGAGACAGTGCAAAACATCTTGGCCCTGCGCTTTGCAAACCAGATGTTTGAGCCGCTCTGGAACGCCAACTACATCGACCACGTTCAGATCACCATGGCCGAAGACATCGGTGTTGGTGGCCGCGCCGGCTACTATGACGGCATCGGCGCCGCACGCGACGTCATTCAAAACCACCTTCTGCAGTTGCTGGCATTGACGGCTATGGAAGAACCTGTTTCATTTGACGCCGACGACCTTCGTGCCGAAAAAGAGAAGGTTTTGTCAGCAGTTCGCCTGCCGAAAGACCTTGGCAAGCACACCGCACGCGGTCAGTATGCCGGCGGCTGGCAGGGTGGCGAAGAGGTTCTAGGTTTTCTTGAAGAAGACGGCATGAACCCGCAGTCAATCTCTGAAACCTACGCGGCCATGCGCCTCGACATTAACACCCGTCGTTGGGCAGGTGTGCCGTTTTATCTGCGAGCCGGCAAGCGCCTCGGACGCCGTGTTACCGAGATTGCCGTGGTTTTCAAGCGTGCTCCTCAGCAGCTATTTGCCGAGAGTCAAACCTCTGCGCTTGGTCAGAACGCACTGGTCATCCGCGTTCAACCCGATGAAGGTGTCACCATTCGATTCGGCTCAAAGGTGCCTGGAGTTGGCATGCAGGTGCGCGACGTGACCATGGACTTCGGTTATGGACACGCGTTTACCGAGGCTAGCCCGGAGGCATACGAGCGACTCATCCTGGATGTTTTGCTCGGTGACGCTCCCCTGTTTCCAAGACACCGCGAGGTTGAACTTTCGTGGATGATTCTTGACCCGATTGAGCAGTACTGGGCCAACCAGCCTGGTCAGCCTGAGCAATACCGTCCGGGCACCTGGGGTCCATCATCAGCCGACGAAATGCTGTCTCGCGACGGCCGAGCTTGGAGAATTCCGTGATCAAGTCACTTGAAAACACCACTATCAGCAAGGTCTCAAAGGCCTTGGTCACCATTCGTGAAGAGGGCGGCGCAGTTGCCCTCGGTCGCGTATTGACGCTGATCATCGAAACCGATCTAGCCGGACTAGAACTTGCCGTAAAGGCAGCCAACGACGCCTCTCGCGAGCACCCTTGCCGAGTGATTGTTTTGGCCACCGAGGTTGGTGCTGCTAACCAAGAGCCACGCCTCGATGCCGAAATTCGCGTTGGCGGTGACGCTGGAGCCTCTGAGGTTATCGTGTTGCGAGCCTATGGCGAGGCAGCCAGAGACGGCGAGAGCCTGGTAACCGGTTTGCTGCTTCCAGACGCCCCAGTGGTCGCCTGGTGGCCGGATGAGGCGCCTGAGAAAGCGGCCACCTCGTCTATTGGTCGCATTGCCACCCGTCGCATCACCGACGCAGCCAGTCAAAAAGACCCGAATGGTTATTTGAAGCACCTAGCCAAGACTTATACTCCGGGCGACAGTGACTTTGCATGGACCCGTCTGACCCTTTGGCGCGCGCAGTTAGCCGCGATTCTTGACCAGCCGCCGTACGATGAAATCACCGCCGTTGACGTCACCGGTGCTAGCGACTCACCGAGCACCGACCTGTTGGCGGCTTGGCTCGAGCTTTCGCTAAAGATTAAGGTCAACATCATTAGAAGCGAGCGTGGCAAGGCAGTTGCTGGCATCAAGGGCGTAAAGCTCTATCGAGCCTCAGGTGACATTGAGATTGTGCGAAATGTGCCAGACGTAGCCACCCTGATTCAGCCAACTCAGCCAACCCGCGAAATTAGTCTGCCTCGTCGCAGCTTGCGAGACTGCTTGGCAGAAGACCTGCGTCGCCTAGATCCGGATGACCTATTTGGCCGTGTGATCACCAAGGGCTTCGCCAGCTAATGACCGTTCGTGTAAACCGTTTCAAAGACGGCAGTTCTGTGGCCAGGGCTGCCGCCGAGGCATTCTTTGTCAAGATGGACGAGGTTTTGGCAACAAAGCCTGAGGCAGCGGTGGCAATCACCGGAGGAACCGTTGGCATCGCAACCCTTGCTGAAATCGCCGCAAATCCGCGAGCTGCCGAGTTTGACTTCAACCGGGTCAACTTTTGGTGGGGTGACGAGCGCTTTGTTGCCTCAGACCACGCCGATCGCAATGCCGTTCAGGCTAGAAAAGCACTGTTTTCAAAGATCACCATCGACGAGTCGCAGCTGCACGAGTTTCCAAGCTCAGACAACGGGCTAGACCTAGAGGTTGCCGCCAAGCAGTTCGCCAATTATGTTGCCGAGCAAAACCCCCACTTCGACCTAGTCTTTTTGGGCATGGGGCCGGATGGCCACATCAACAGCCTTTTTCCGGGTAAGCCCGCACCTGCCTCAGGAGCATGGGTTTTAGCCGAGCATGACTCCCCTAAGCCGCCTTCGCAACGTTTGAGCTTCACCTACGAGGCCATGAACAGCGCGGATGAAATCTGGTTCGTCGTTGCGGGTGCAGACAAGGCAGATGCAGTGAGCGTTGCCTTTGGTGACGACCCAACCTCACTTCCGGTTGGTAAGGTTCACGGAAAACTGCAGACCATTTGGTTTGTTGACCAGACCGCGGGTGTTCGCACCTGGGGCTGCTAAGCCCGACCTAGTTATTCGCAGATTCGGCTAGACGCGCGCGACGCTCACGAACGGCGGCGACTGCTTCTTCGAGAAGTTCTTTGGCTTCGTCTTCAGTGCGTCGCTCTTTGACATAGGCGAGATGAGTCTTATAAGGCTCGTGCTTGGCAATCACCGGAGGGTTATCTTTGTCTTGACCGCTTGGCAAGCCGCAGTTTGGGCAGTCAATCTGCTCTGGAATCTCCACTGGGTCAACGTTGGCAGCGAACGCACGAGCGGTGCTGTGGCCGTTTGAGCAATAGTAGTTTAGGTTGACTCGTTCGGCTTGAAAGCCGCGGTCTGCCTCGCCCATTGGGCCGGCGCCAACGCGAGAACCGCGAATCGCTGAACCGCCATTGCTCATTTTCTAGCTCCCGGTTGAAGTTGTGGCTCTTTAGAACTTTAGGCTACGAGGTGAAAACGGGTGAACAGACCAAGGGTCACGATCACTACGATCCAGACAACACCGAGGATGATGGTGATGCGGTTTAGGTTGCGCTCGGCAACGCCCGAGGTGCCAAGAGCTGAGGTAACGCCGCCACCAAACATGTCTGAAAGACCGCCACCGCGACCCTTGTGAAGCAAGATCAAGAGGGTTAGCAAAAGTGAGGTGATGGCGAGCAACACCTGAAGTGCGATCTGGATGGCGATCATTTAGTGGGAATCCTTTATTTGAAGCGGTCTTCTGAAATTATAGGGCGATGTGCTTCAAGAAACGAGCAATACCGCTGAACTCTTCGGCATCGAGGCTGGCTCCGCCAACTAGCACTCCGTCAACCTCGGTGCTTCGCAAGAAGCCGGCAACGTTGTTTGCCTTAACAGAACCACCGTAAAGAATGCGGGTGGCCTGAGCCAGCTCTTCGCCAAACTCCGCGGCCAGGGCCTCGCGAATCTTGCCACAGACGGCAGCTGCTTCTTCAGCGGTGGCAACCTTGCCGGTGCCAATTGCCCATACTGGCTCATAAGCGATTACGAACTCGCCAAGCTTGTCGTGACCGGCAAGAGCGGCCAGGGTCTGGCGAACCGGAACGGCACTCTGGCCTTCGGTCTCGAGTTCTTCAAGGGTCTCTCCTACGCAGATGACTGGAATCAATCCGTGGCGAAAAGCCGCTGCAGTCTTAGCTTGGATGACATCGTCGCCCTCCGAGTGGTATTGGCGGCGCTCTGAGTGACCCACCAAAACATACTTGACGTCAAGCTTGCTTAGAAAGGCACCTGAGACCTCGCCGGTGTAGGCGCCTGAATCAAACTTCGAAAGGTCTTGTGCGCCAAGGCCCAGCTCAAGCTTGTCTGCGTCGATTAAGGTCTGCACCGAGCGAATGTCGGTGAAAGGAGGGAAAACTACCACCTCTGTGGTCTTGTAGTCGTGGTCGGCGTCATTCAAAGTCCATGAAAGTTTCTGCACCAAGGCGATTGCCTGTTGGTGGTCAAGGTTCATCTTCCAGTTGCCGGCGATTAGCGGTACACGATTAGCCATTATTGGCCCTCCAAATGCTCGATTGATTGCCAGTCGGCTGACCGGCCTTCGTTGAAAATTAGTCGTTTAGAACTTCGATGCCAGGTAGCTTCTTGCCCTCGAGGAACTCGAGGCTAGCGCCACCACCGGTTGAGATGTGACCGAACTGGTCGTCTGAGAATCCAAGGATGCGCACCGCAGCGGCTGAATCGCCACCACCAACCACGCTAAGGCCCTGAACCTCGGTC
>CAIPNT010000007.1 GCA_903866485.1 uncultured Micrococcales bacterium
ATGTTGAAGTCGCCCATCAGTGCCAGCGGCACATCGCCCGAGTGCTCCTGAAATTCGGCGGTGGTGGCGGCCAAGCGGTCTAGCCATTCGAGCTTGTAGGTGTAGTGCGGGTCATCCAAGGTTCGACCGTTCGGAACATAGAGCGACCACAGGCGAACGCCGTCAAAGGTTGCGCCGAGCGCGCGGGCTTCTTCAACCCGAGGCTTGCCCTCTTTGCCAAAGCTTGGCATTCCGCTGAAGCCGATTTCGATGTCTTCGGCCGGGATCTTGGTTGCGAAGGCAACGCCGTTCCACTGGTCAAGTCCGTGCATGATCACCTGATAGCCGGCGGCTTCAAAGGCCGCCACCGGAAATTGCTCGGGCTTGCACTTGATCTCTTGCATGGCCAGCACGTCGGTTTGCGAGCGTTCGAGCCAGTCGACCACGCGACCGACTCGGGTGCGGATTGAGTTGACGTTGTGGGTTGCGATGCGCATGGATAAAGGCTAACCGAAGCGTTGCCAGGGCAAGGATGCGGCACGGTCAGAACGCTAAACTGAAGCCATGACTTTTGACCCAGCCACCCACCCGCGCCTCGTAGAACTCATCAAGCAGCTTGCCGTCGTTCACGGTCGAGTGACTCTGTCTAGCGGCATCGAAGCCGACTATTACGTTGATCTTCGCCGAGCCACCTTGCACCACGAGGCGGCACCGCTGATTGGCCAGGCAATGCTCGACCTGCTCGACCTCAACAACATCACCGATTTCGACGCCGTCGGCGGCCTCACCATGGGCGCCGACCCGGTTGCCACCGCGATCATGCATCAGGCTGCGGCCCGTGGTCGCGCGATCGACGCATTCGTGGTTCGCAAGGCTGCCAAGGCGCACGGCATGGGCCGTCAGGTTGAAGGCCCAGATGTGAAGGGCAAGCGCGTAATCGTTGTCGAAGACACCTCAACCACCGGTGGTTCTCCGCTAACCGCGGCCAATGCCCTAGAAGAGGCCGGCGCAATCATCGTTGCCGTGGCAACCGTTGTCGACCGCGACACCGGCGCTCAGAAGGTCATCGAAGATGCCGGGTACCGCTATTTCTCAGCTGTTTCGCTAGACGACTTAGGTCTGAGGTAGAAATGAAGAGCAGATTTAAGCAGCTCTGCGCATCGGTTGCCATTCTCGGTTTCCTCACAGTGTTGCCTGCCCAAGCAGCGCAGGCAACGGGCTCCGCACCTTCGGTGGCCAACGTCTCGGCGAACCAAACTTTCACTCGAGGGGCCCTCACCCCGGTCCAATTTGATGGCACCGTGCTAAGCGGTTTCACCGGGACGGTTGAGGTGCGCGTTAGCGTTCAAAGTGGAGTCGGCTTGCTGCATGTGACCAGTGCAACGGGCATGACCTTGATCGGTGGATATTCCGACGCGGTCGCAGGCAATGTTGCAAATCTTGGATACTCGGGTTCGCAGGCCAATGCCAACGCAATGCTGGCCACTCTGCAGTACTTGGGTGACAGCGCCGCCGGCGCCGACAACATCCGCATCGATGTAACCAACCAGCTAGCAGCGGGTTCATACCCGGTTTATGGTGGTCACGCATATAGTCTCGTGAGCACTTCAAACCTCACTTGGGGTGCCGCTCGAACGGCAGCTGCTGCTCTCTCGGTTCCGAAGGCGGGTGGCGGAACCTGCCCTGGTTATCTAGCCACACTTAACGGCAATGGTGTTGAAACCAGCCTCAAGGGCAGCGTGGAGCGAGCCTTCTTGGCGGCCGATCTACCAACTTCTGTTTACACATGGATCGGCGCTTCTGATGCGGCCGTGCGTGGCACTTGGCAGTGGGTCACCGACCCGGATGACCCGACCTCAGTATTTTGGTTGGGCTATGGCGGTGGCTCACGACAAAATGGCTTTGACTCAAACTGGTATCCTGACGAGCCAAATAACTCGGGCGGCATAGAGATTTATGCCCAGATAACTTTTGGTACTGACACCTGGAACGACTCCTCGGCGGTCGCGAACTCTTATGACTACTACGTCGAATATGGAAGCAGCACTTGCCAACCTCAGGTGGTCGCAGACAACGAGGCTGTTTCGATTGCTTCGCTGAACACCATTTCAGAGCCCTCTGCTATATCAGGCTTGACTGTGCTTCGCGATGGAAATTCAGCCCGACTCAACTGGACGGCGCCGGCCAACGGAGGCTCATCTATCACAGACTATGCAGTGGCTTATCAGCCGAGTGGTGCAAGCACCTGGACAACCCTGTCACATGCACCTTCAACTTCCACTACCGTTCAGATCCCGGGCATCGACTCTAATGGTGGCTTCAACTTTCGAGTTGCTGCCATAAACGGTGTTGGTCAAGCAGCCTGGGTAACATCCTCTCTCGCGGCGCAGCGTCCTTGGACTGGTCCGGCGATCGGAGCGCAACCTTCAAGGGCATCACGACAAGTGCCGACTACAGGTGGAACGCTAGAGATCACAGGAAGCGGCTTCGAGACGACCACTGCGGTGTCAATAAATGGCGTAGAGCTAAAATTTGATGCCACGGATCCGAAACTTATTAAAATCCAGATTCCCGCCGGAACGGGTTCGCCAGATCTAAGCTTCAGTAGCACTGAAGGCAGTTTGATCTATGAAAACGCCTTTGAGTATGTGACTCCAAAGCCGGTTATTGTTCCTGAGACGTTGAGCTTCGGAGGCCGCAACTGGTCTCCAAAGTCGAGAGCATCTATCCTTGCCAAGTTGAAGTCTCAGGTTGGTTATCGCACTGCTACGTGCACGATTGTAAGTGGCTCTAACGCTGCCGCCTCGGGCAGCCTGAAGCGCTTCTGCCAAGACTTGCTGACCAACTATGTATTCAAAACGGTAACTCTGGTTGATGCTCGAACGACCCAAAAAATCAAGGATTCGTCCTACCGTCTCAAGTTCGACCTTTCGGAATAGCGGTGCTGAATTCCGATTTACTGGGTGTGGCAAAGCCGCGTATGACGCCTATAGTCATCACGCTGCTGTCTTCGATGCTGAGCGTGATTTCTGGCTCGATGGTTTTCATGGCCTTTCCCTGGCTGGCCATTAAACTAACCGGCTCGGCCACTAGCGCCGGAGCGATGATCGCAATCACCTCGATTCCGGGCTTGCTGCTGGCACCGGTGGTCGGCTCAATCATCGACAAGTTTGGTCGCCGTCGCGTGGGAATCTATATCGAATTGCTCACCGCCGGCGTCACCCTGCTTATTCCAATTGCCGCCGGTTACTGGGTGATGACCCTTCCGCTATTAATCGCGATTGGTCTCATTCGCTCGACCGTCGGTTCGGGGGCTGGTTCGGCTCGCAAATCGTTTATGCCCGATGTGGCCAGAGTTGCCGATTTGTCGCTTGAGCGCGTGAACTCAATTCAAGAGGCGATTTTTGCAACAGGTTTTGCTATCGGCCCGGCGTTGGCATCAGTTTGCATCGGGCTATTCGGGGTATACAACACCTTCTATGTTGTGTGCGCATTCGGTCTGCTGTCAGGCCTCTTGATGTTTTTTGTGCGTGTCAAAGAGGTTATTGAACCGCACGAGGATGAAAAGAACCTGTTCAAATTTGCCCTAGAAGGGTTCAAGGTTTTGGGCAGCACCCCATCGGTTGCCATCATGCTTGCCGGAGTGATGACACTCGCGATGATTTATTTGCCAACCGAGATGATTGTTTTGCCGAAGTATTTCACCGGCAAAGGTGACGCTCAGGGCCTCGGTTTCTTGCTTTCGGCGATGGCCGCCGCGACTATTTTCGGTGCGTTGGCCTTTGAAAAGTTATCTAAAAAGTTCAAATACAGCACCATCTTTAGGATTGCGATTTTGGGCGTTGCGGTCTCGATGCTGCCGATGTCATTCCTGCCTCCTTACTGGGTGATGATTGCATTCGGCCTGATTCTTGGTGTCACCTGGGGGCCGATTACTCCGCTGCTCAACACGGTGATTCAGCGCAAAATCGCGCCGAGCAAGCGCGGCCGAGTCTTCAGCCTCGAGATGGTGATCTGGTCAGGCGGCCCGATGCTTTCGATGGTGCTCGCCGGAATCGCGGTTGACTCATTTGGCGTGAAGCCGGTTTACGTCGTGCTTGCAATCGCCACCACAACCGCCGGTCTGTTCATCACATTCAACAAGCGCATGAAAGAGATTAATACCGCGGATTTCGCAGACTAGGCTGGCGCATTGGCCTGGCCCCATTAGCCATTTGGTAGCCTAGTGACATGGCAGATCGCAGCAATATCACCTCTTGGCTAACCGACATGGATGGCGTGCTCGTGCACGAGGGTCACCCGATTGCTGGCGCGGCCGAGCTAATCGCCAAGTGGACCGCTGCCGGCACTCCATTCTTGGTGCTCACCAACAACTCGATATACACCCCACGCGACCTTTCGGCGCGACTAAAGCTTGCCGGCTTGGACATCCCTGAAGATCGCATTTGGACTTCGGCACTGGCCACCGCTGCATTCTTGAACAGCCAGAAGCCTGGCGGTTCGGCATTCGTGATTGGCGAGGCAGGCATGACTCAGGCGCTGCACGACGTTGGCTATGTGCAGACCGACCAGAACCCTGACTACGTTGTTCTCGGAGAGACCCGAAACCTCAGTTTCGAAAACCTGACCAAAGCCGTCCGTCTTATCGGTGCCGGTGCACGATTCATCGTCACTAACCCGGATGCAACCGGCCCGTCAGCCGAGGGTCCGATTCCGGCGGCTGGTTCGGTCGCCGCGCTAATCACAAAGGCCACCGGAATGAAGCCATACATCGTTGGCAAGCCAAACCCGATGATGTTTCGCAGCGCGATGCGCAAGATTGGCGCACACTCTGAGTCAACCGGCATGATCGGTGACCGCATGGACACCGACGTGGTTGCCGGAATCGAAGCCGGTCTGCACACCGTGCTGGTGCTCACCGGCATCTCGGATGACGCCGAAATCGCGAAGTACCCATTCCGTCCGACTGAGATTTTGAACTCAGTCGCCGACCTAATCTAGAGAACGCTTAGAAGTACAGCGCGCTGACGCCCGGCAGTTGCTCGAATTGGGCCGCTCGATCTGACGTTAGAACCTGAGCTTCGAGCACGAACGCCGCTGAGGCAATCGCCAAATTAAATTCAGTACGTGGAATTCCCGCCTTTTTAGAGGCCGCCGACAAAATCGCCCAGGCTCGGGCTTGCTTTCGATCAAAGGGAAGGACCTCTGCCAGATTCTCGAATGATTCAAGCACAGATAGCTGATAGCTCCGATAGGTCTGATCATTCGAAAGCTCAACTCCGACCAAGAATTCGGCAACTGTAACTTCCGGCAGGTAAAAGTTTTTGCCAGTTTTCGAGAGATCTTCGAGACTCAACTTTCGTCGAGCCACCGCAATTAAGGCCGAGGTGTCGAGGACTAGCTTTCCCATGGCATTTTGCCCTGTTCAAAACGCTCTTGAGCCAACTTGCGTTGGGCGGTCTTCATAGCCATGACTTCATCCCAAACATCTGGGACATTCGGGTCGTATGGCGGGATGTCGGGGAATCGGTCATAAACCGCTTGGATGGCGGCAGCCAACGCTGCACCATTTGGCTTGCGAGGCTCTGCAGGGACTATTCGAGCAATCTCAACCTTGCCGCGTCGAACCACGATTTCTTCGCCAGCAGCAACCTGATCCATGACTGCCGAAAAGTTGCGGGCCACCTCGGTAACGGACATTTCCTTCATAAAAATCAGATTATCTGATTGATTTTCAAACGCAATAGTCATGACCGAAACTTAGCCACGTTCGCCGTGCGTTTGCGTGCGAATCCTAAATCTGTGGACAAATACACACTCCACAAGGTGGCTAGGCTTGAACCATGTATTTGATCCTGGCCGCCGCGATTGCACTCATCTGGGCCAACAGCCCATTTGCCGAGGCATACCAGGCCCTGATTTCTATTGAGGCAATCAAGGGCGTTGCGATTTTTACGTTTTTTCTCAGCCTCGGCATCGAGCTTCGTCACGAAATCACCAAGGGTTCGCTAAGCAAACCCCGTCAGGCCATCGTCCCCATTTTTGCCGCCATCGGCGGAATGCTGGTGCCGGTAGGCATCTACTCGCTGATCAATCAGGGTCTACCAACGGCAGCCGGCTGGGGTGTTCCGATGAGCACGGATGTTGCCTTCGCATTGGCCGTGCTCGCCATTGCTGGCCGATTCTTGCCAGCGCCGATTCGTGTTTTTCTGTTGACGGTTGCCGTTGTTGATGACTCGCTCACGATTCTGATGATCGCGCTATTCTTTTCGAGCACTTTCCACGCCTTATCAGTCGTGTCACTGGCCGGCGTGGCTATCGGCTTGTTGCTGCCGCGTGGGCAAAAGCTCACCGGTTGGCTGACGCCAACGGTGAACTATGTTGCGCTGCCGGTGTTCGCCCTGGTTTCGGCGGGTGTGAACATCCAAGGTCTTGGCGCCAGCATTGTTGGTTCTGCTATTACCTGGGGAGTGATTGTTGCCATGGTGCTCGGCAAGCCTCTCGGAGTGCTCGGCACCACCTGGTTGGTTACAAAATCGGGCCTCGGAAAACTAGCTGCCGGAATCAAGTGGCCAGATCTGCTGTCAATCGGCTCACTGTTTGGAATGTGTTTCACCGTTGCGTTGCTGATGACCGAACTGTCATTCGGGCCAAAGCCAACCGAACATTCGATTGCGAACATCAGTGTCTTTATTGGCAGCCTGACTTCGGCCGCGCTCGCGGTGGTCGCGCTGCAGATTCGAAAGAGGGCGCATGTCTGAAATTAATTCGAGCGGCTTCGCCGCTGAATGGGCAAACGGCCCATCGGAGACCGCAGAGCAAACCACCTGGGGTGTTGGTCCCTGGCAGGGCGAGTGGCCGGCCGATGCCGGAACCCCGCATGAGCCAAACCCAGACTCGCTGCTCGACCCAGAACTGCTGCGCAACGGCGACACCCGAAACGTGCTCGACCAATACCGCTACTGGAAGATGGAGGCGATCATCGCTTCGCTCGACCAGCGTCGACACAAATATCACGTTGCCATTGAGAACTGGCAGCACGACCTCAACATCGGCTCGATCGTTCGCACCGCCAACGCTTTTTTGGCGGCCGAGGTGCACATCATCGGCAATCGCCGGTGGAACCGACGTGGCGCGATGGTCACCGACCGATATCAGCACGTGCGTCACCACCCAACCGTCGAAGACTTTGTCGAGTGGTC
>CAIPNT010000008.1 GCA_903866485.1 uncultured Micrococcales bacterium
ACGGCAAGACCAAGTGGCGCCGACGGCTTGGCCGGCGCTGAAGTGGTCGCCACTGTTGCCGACGCGACACCCAAACCGATTGCGTTCTTGGCAAGCACTCGATAGAGCACAAACTTGCCGGTCGGGGCAACCGGCAGCGCAACCATGTTGACCGTTGAGGCAACCTCGCTGAGGGTTGTCCACGCAGATACCGGGCTGGTCGCCGAGACCAATGGGCCACTGGTTTGCACCAGATAGCCGGTCAGCGGTGAACCACCGATTTCGGCAGGCGCCTGCCATTTGATGCTGAAGTTTGGCGCGGTTCCCGAAAGCTGCACATAGGTTGGCGCGTCCGGAACCGTGGCCAAGCTGCTGAAGTTGAGGTTCGAACTCTCGACACTAGATGTGGCACCAACCTGCGCATGCACCGAAACTACGTAGTTGCGGCCCGGAAGCAAGCCGGTCAACGTTGCACTGGCAGTAGACGAAGTCAGGTGACTTACGGTGCTTCCATTTGCGATGCCATAGGTGACTACGTAGGTGGTTGGGGCATCTGGTGAGGTGCTAACCACAGGGTTCCAGCTCACCGTTGCTGAGTTGCTTGCAATAGCGCTAGCCACCAAACCGGTTGGCGCATCAGGAACGGCCGCGTTTGTTGTGAACGAAGTCGAGCTCGAGGTCAAGCTGTTGCCCAGCGCGCTGGTGGCTGTGACTCTGGCCATATAGGTGCCGCCGGGGTTTAGACCGGTGATGTTGAACTGGTTTGTGGCCGAGGTGCCAGCAACCGACCACTTGCCGGTAGCGGCGCTATAAAGGTCGATCTGGTAGCTGGTGATTGGTGAACCGCCATCGTTGTCTTCAAACCAAGTCAACATCGCACTGCTGTAGGCGGGAGCGGTGGACAAATAGATTGGCACAGTCGGCACACCAACCGAAGTGGTGGCAACTATCGGAGTCGAATAGATTCCGACACCAACTGCGTTGACTGTTGCCACAGAGAACGAATAACTGGTGTTGGCATAGAGGTATTTGATAGTTCCACTGGTTACGCTGGCGCCGGGAATGTTCATGGTCACCGAGAAGCGATAATCAGCCGAAATTGCCTTGATCATGTGACCGGTGATCGGCGAACCACCATCAGAGGCCCCGTTGGTCCAGGTCAGATTTGCCGTTGTTGAAGCAATCTGGTCAACCGAGGCCAAGGTCGGCGCATCCGGTGAATTCAGCACTGGGTTTGGGTTTGGGGTTACCGGTGGGGCACCGCGCAAGAAGTTGTCGTTGATCAGGATGTTGCCAAACTGACTTTGGGCATTGTTGACCTGGTTCAGAATTCCGTGGTCACGAATGGCCTGGGTCACCTGAGCCGGCGTCGCGGTTGGATTTTGCGCCAGATACATCGCGGCCAAACCAGAAACGTGCGGTGTCGCCATCGAGGTTCCACTCATTGAAATAGAACCATTTGGGTCGCTGGCGTTTGCCGAGATGATGTTCGAACCCGGAGCGAATGCATCGACGCAGTCTCCATAGTTTGAATAGTAGGCACGGGCATCAGTTATGTCGGTGGCGCCAACTGTGAAGGCTTCTGGGGCACTAGCGGGTGAATATTTGCAAGCGTCATCGTTTGAGTTGCCTGCTGCGACAACCGGCAAAATGCCGTCGTCATAAAGCTTTTTCATTCCGGCATTTAGCGCTGGCTGAAAGCCACCACCGATGCTCATGCTGACGACCGCTGGAGTGCCAACCGGGTTGTTGGCGATGATCCAGTCAAGGCCGGCCAGGATGGTCGAGGCGTAGCCCGAACCCTGACAGTTCAAAACGCGAACTGGCACAATGGTTGACTGCTTGGCGACACCAAACTTGGTTCCAGCAGCGGTTGCGGCGACGTGGGTTCCGTGGCCGTGGCAGTCGTTGCTTTGAAGATTTTGACCGAGCGCGTCATATCCGGTCAAAATGCGGCCGGTGAACTCTGGGTTGCTTGCCATGACACCGGTGTCAACAACATAGATGCGCACGCCTTTGCCGGCGTCGGTCGGATAGTTGTATGTGTTGTCGAGTGTGGTGGATTGCTGGTCGATGCGGTCAAGACCCCAAGAAGGCGCAGGGGTTTCGGTGTCTAGCAGCGACATTTGCGAGTCTGGCTGAACACTCAAGACGTTTGGGTTGGCGGCCAAGATGGCGGCCTCAGAATCAGTCAGCGCAACGGTGAAGCCATCCATGATGTGGTCGAGCTGGTCTAGGGGAATCTCACCCATGCCATAGAGCACATTGACCACGGCAGACTGGCCGGCGGCGGTGGTTTGCACGATGTAGTTGGTGCGCACAACCGCGGCAAAGGCCTGAGCCGGCATGACACCGACTGTGATAAAAACCGCCAGCGCAGTGGCAAGAATTAAACGCGCGCGTGCAAACATTGAAGCCCCCTTTAGGTCTTGGTCAACCTACCTCAAGGCTACGACAAACGCTACCTAATGAAAAGGGTGGTGAGGCGGCGGGTTGTGAAGATCAAACCGAGCACAATCATCACGACGAAATAAATCAGGTGGCCGAAGATGCCCGCGCTGACAGTGCCGAGCATGAATGAGCGCTCAATCTGGATGGCGTGCCACAGTGGCAGTGCCTCGATGAGCCACTGAATCCAAGTTGGATAAATGCTCAGCGGATAAAAGGTGCCCGAGAATAAAAACATCGGCAGCATCACAAAATTGATCCACTGCATGTGATGGAAGGTCTTCAAATAGCTGGTGATGGCCATGCCAAATGATGCAAAACCGAAGGCAATCAAAACCGCACCCGGTATCGCCAGCAGCGCCCACCAGCTCGGAATCAAGCCAAGTGGGGCCATGACGATGATGAAGCCGATGGCATAGACCAAGCCGCGAAGCAGTGCCCACCCAATCTCGCCCATGGCAACATCCAAGGGGCCAAGCGAGGTAGCCAACATAGTTTCATAAAGCTTGGCGAAGTGCATCTTGAAAAAGACGTTCCAGGTCGAGTCGTATATGGCGCCATTCATGGCCGAAGTAGCCAGCAGCGCCGGGGCAATGTAGGCCGCATAAGAAACCGGATGACCCGAACCATCGGTTACGCCGCCGATGAGCCTGCCGATGCCAAAACCAAACGACAGCAAATAGAACAGCGGTTCGACAAAGCCCGAGAGCACAACTATCCAGGTTGAGCTCTTGAAGGCCATGAAGTTGCGTTCGATTGCGACCCGACTGCGACCCGAATAGATGGATCGTCCAAGTCGCTTGCTGCGTTTTTCGGCAAGGGCAACTGCGCTGTCGGTGACCAGATTTACGATGCTCATGCCGACAACCTCTTCGCTGTTTGGCGATAGCTGAGGGCCAGGCCAGCCACCAACCAAGCGGCCAGATAGACCCAGTGGCTAAAGGTAACCCAAGCCAGTTGAGGCTTGCCATAGCTTAGGGTTCTGCCCAGGTCGGTGCCATGCCAAAGCGGTGAAATCCAACCGATCCACTGAAGATAAATCGGCATTGACTCGAGCGGATAGAAAGTTCCCGAAAATAACATCATCGGAGCCACGATGAAGCGACCCACGATTGCGAAGAATCCATCGTCTTCTTTGATGAAGGTGGTTGCAGCCATCATTACCGCGCCAAACGCCGCACCGGCAAAAACGGCTGAGAAAAACATCGGCACGGCTACACCGAAGCTGACGGCACCGAAGGCCATGAGCACGCCCTCATAAATGAACACGGTGAAAACCGTGCGCGCGGCTGCGGCGGCCATGACCCCGTTGACCACGTCTCGCGCGGCAATCGGGGTGGCGTTCATAGCGAAAAAAGTTTTATCCCACTGAAAGCCTTCCATCACCGGAAATGAAGTTTCGTCTTGAAAGGCCTGAATGGCAGCGCTGGTCAGCAGCGCCGGTGCCAAGAAGGTAAGGTATGACACCCCGCCAAGATGCGCAGCTCCACCGTTTTTATCAACGAGCGAGCCAATGCCGATGCCAACCGAAAACAGATAAAGCACCGGGTTTCCGAGCCCGACTGTGACAATGGCAACCCACCACTTGAGCATGGTGCGCACTCGCACCTCAGCAACGTGAATCCAGGCTAGGTTGCGGGCACGAGCCACGTTGACCAGTTTGAGCGAACCCTGCCAAGCCGAGGCGTGCACCGGCTTTTCAACCGAGGTGGCGCTCGACATTATTCGACCAGCGTTCTGCCGGTTAGGCGCAAAAATACGTCTTCGAGGCTGCTGCGACGCACCAGCGAGGTGACCGGCTCTAGCCCCAGGGTCAAGATGGCCTGAAGGTCGGCCTCGCCATCCTCCGAATAAATTAGGATGCGGTCTGGCAGCACTTCGGTGCGGTGACCGAGGTGAGCGATCTGCTCGGCGATTTCGATATTGCGGCTTGAACCAAACCGAACCTCGAGCACCTCTTTGCTGGCATAGCGCTTAATCAGGTCGGCCGGGCTTCCCTCGGCCATAATCTTGCCTTTATCCATCACGATAAGGCGGTCGCAAAGCTGCTCGGCCTCATCCATATAGTGGGTGGTGATGACAAGTGTGACGCCCTGCTCTTTGAGACGAAAGAGGCGATCCCAAAGAATGTGACGCGCCTGAGGGTCAAGGCCTGTGGTCGGCTCATCCAGCATCAAAATCTCGGGTTCATTAACCAAACCTCGAGCGATGGTTAGTCGACGCTTCATTCCGCCCGAAAGCTCTTCAGCCTTGCTGTTGCGCTTTTCGGTTAGCTGAGCAAATTCGAGCAACTCTTCAACCTTGTTCTTTAGAAAGCGTCGGCTGAGACCAAAATAGCGGCCGTAGGCATAGAGGTTTTCGTGCACCTTTAGTTCGCGATCAAGGTTGTCTTGCTGCGGCACCACACCTAGATGGGCGCGAATTTCGGGGCCGCGCTTATTAGGGTCGAGGCCAAGGATGGTCAGCTCTCCCCCGGTGCGTTTTGAAACCGAGGCAATCATCTTCATTGTGGTTGATTTGCCGGCACCGTTGGGGCCCAAAAGGCCAAATGCCTCGCCCTTGGAAACCT
>CAIPNT010000009.1 GCA_903866485.1 uncultured Micrococcales bacterium
CGTCGACCGAGATTTCGGGACGCAGGGTGTTCACGCCAGCGGTTTCAAGCCATAGCTTCGACCAGGTGCGAAGTTCTCGGCCTGAAGTTGCCTCGAGTTCGACCAAAAGGTCTTTCAGCTCGGTGTTCTTGAAAGCGTTCTTCTTGAAATAGTTCGAGACGCCGGCCAAGAACTTGTCTTGACCAACCCAAGCGACAAGCTGCTTGAGCACTGCTGCGCCCTTGGCATAGGTGATGCCGTCGAAGTTGACCTGCACATCTTCGAGGTCGTTGATTTCGGCAACGATCGGGTGAGTAGAAGGCAGCTGGTCTTGTCTGAAAGCCCAAGACTTTTCAAGGGCCGCAAATGTGCTCCAGGTGTTCTTCCATTCGGTTGCTTCAGCAACCGCAAGGTGTGAGGCATATTCGGCAAAAGACTCGTTTAACCAAAGGTCGTTCCACCACTGCATGGTTACCAGGTCACCAAACCACATGTGGGCAAGTTCGTGCAGGATTGTAATTACTCGGCGTTCGCGAATGGCATCGGTGACCTTTGAGCGGAACACATAGGTTTCGGTGAAGGTTACGGCGCCTGCGTTTTCCATCGCACCTGCGTTGAACTCGGGCACGAATAGCTGGTCATACTTGTCAAACGGATAGGCGTAGTCGAATGCCTCTTCGAAGAACTCGAAGCCTTCACGAGTCTTGTCGAAGATGTAGTCGGCATCGAGAAACTCGGTCATTGACGCCCGGGCAAAGACCCCAAGTGGGATGACTCGGCCGTCGCGACTGGTCAACTCGCTGCGAACTTCGCTGTAAGGGCCGGCGATTAGCGCGGTGATGTAGCTCGAGATTACCGGGGTTGGTTCAAAGTTCCACTGGGCACTCGCATCATCGATCGAAACTGGTGCCGGAGTTGCCTGGTTTGAAACCACCTTCCAAGTCTTTGGCGCGACCACGCTGAACTGAAAAGTTGCCTTGAGCGATGGCTGCTCGAAAACGGAAAAGACTCGACGAGAATCTGGCACTTCAAACTGGGTATAAAGGTAAACCTCTCCGTCGGCAGGGTCAACAAATCGGTGAAGACCTTCGCCGGTATTCATATAAAACATGTCGGCAACCACGGTTAGCTCGTTTTCAGCGGCAAGGTCGTCAAGCTGAATTCGAGCCCCATCGGCAACATCGGTTGCGTCTAGGGTTTTGCCGTTAAGAACCACCGAGTGAACATCGGCCGTGATGGCATCAATAAAAGTGCTGGCGCCAACCTTATTTGAGCTGAACTTGACAGTGGTTTCACTGCGGAAGGTTTTATCTCCAGTGGTCAAGTCGAGCTTGATGGCATAACTGGCAACCTTGAGCAGGCTGGCGCGGTCGGCGGCTTCTTGGCGAGTGAGGTTAGTTCCAGGCAAGTTTGACTCCTATGTCGTGTCTGATTCATCCATTAGCCTAATAGTGTTTCTAAGGAGAAAATCATGCGCTTCAAGCCGACCCCACTAACCGAGGCTTCGTTGATTTTTTCGCTGTCCTGGGTGTTGATTTTTGTCTCGTTCACGGCGTTTTCACTCAGCATCGAAGCTGGTCAATTGGCTGCCACGGGTTCGGTTTTCTATTTGATACTTGGATATTTGCTTTGGCTGGTGGTTGGAATCGCAATTCGCAAGAAGTCGATCTACTTGCGCTTCTTTGTGAACGTTTCAATCAACGCAGTGGTAACTGTTGTCGTCATCGAGTTGCTGAACGCTTTGATGAGTCAAAGCACGCTCGCGCAGGCGACCAAAGACACAATAATTCAAAACTTCACCGCATTTGGAGTGGGTTTCTTTGTTATGTCCACCGCGGCTGCCGCGGTTACTCAGTTTTATTTGGTGCGCCCCAAGAAGGCTAAAATCTAAGCATGCGCATCCACATCGCCACTGACCACGCCGGTCTCGAACTGAGCCACTTCTTAATTCGCGAGCTCACGACTCTCGGTCACGAGGTGTTCGATCACGGGCCAAGTGCTTATGACCCACTGGATGACTACCCAAGTTTTTGCATCAATGCTGCACTCGCAGTGGTCGCCGACCAGCAGGCGGGTGCAGAGGCGCTGGGCATCGTTTTAGGCGGATCTGGCAACGGTGAACAAATCGCGGCCAACAAGGTAAAGGGCATCCGTGCTGCGCTGGCATGGAACGAGTCCACGGCAAAGTTGGCACGCGAGCACAACGATGCCAACGTCATCGCTCTAGGCGCCAGACAGCACAGTCAAGACGAGGTGCTGCACTTGATTAATCTATTCATCGCCGAACCGTTCAGCGGCGATGAGCGTCACGCGCGTCGGATCAAGAAAATCGGCATTTTCGAGCAAACCGGCGATATCGTTTAGCCGTGCCCGAGGGTCACACCGTTCATAGAACGGCCAACCAATTTAACCAGCTTTTTGGCGGCCAACCGATCACCGTAATTTCTCCGCAGGGGCGGTTTGCCGAGGGGGCCAAACTGGTCTCTGGCCACAAATTAGTTGCCGCTGAGGCCATCGGCAAGCAAATGTTTTTGCGCTTCGACAACGACCTCACGATTCGCATTCACCTTGGAATCTATGGCAAGTGGGGTTATCTCAAGCTTGATGGTCTCGAGGCTGAAGACCCGGTGGGGCAGGTGCGTGCCAGATTCAGCAATGCCAAGGCCGCGGCCGATTTGCGGGGGCCAACGGTTTGCGAGGTTATTTCAGCAGACGAGGTTCGCTTGGTTGAGCAAAGGCTGGGCCCCGACCCGCTAAATCCGAATCGGGCCAATGCCGAGGCTCAGCGTTTCATCGACAGGGTCATGCGATCGAGAACCCCAATCGGTTTGCAACTTATGAACCAGGATGTGATTGCCGGAATCGGCAATGTCTATCGAGCCGAGTTGTTGTTTAGGGCGGGACTAAACCCGCACACCCCGGGAAACCTGCTAACTAGAGAACAACTGCAGGGTATCTGGGATGATTCGGTCGCGTTGCTGAAGGTTGGCGTGGCAACAGGTTTCATGATCACCCGTGACGAGCTTTTCAAGAAACGCCCAAAAAAGGCAGACCGAAATTTTGTCTATAAACGGGAGGGTTTGGCGTGTCGCGAGTGTGGCGTAAACATCGTCATCGAACTGATGGCAGCCAGAAAACTTTATTGGTGTCCGGGCTGTCAAAAGTAGTTGTCCAACGAGCATTTCTTGGATTCTAAGCTGCCGCCAGAAAGTGAAAACCGGGCCGCTTGGGCCCGGTTTTACTGGAGCGGATGACGGGAATCGAACCCGCATCATCAGTTTGGAAGACTGAGGCTTTACCACTAAGCTACATCCGCAAATCGGTTAGATTTTTTTTCAAAATCGAACCAACGAGACTATTCTATGGGATAGACTCAACGAGGTTGTTCTGATTCGTTCAGAAAATCAACCGGGGTGTAGCGTAGTGGCTAGCGCGCCTGCTTTGGGAGCAGGATATCGCAGGTTCGAGTCCTGTCACCCCGACCATGCAACACTGTTTGGTTCGATAAGAGAGATCGAGTCGAACCAGACGGTGTGCAAACAGGCCATGAAATCTCTGATTTTGGCTAAAACAATCCGGCTCGTTCCTTTTATAGGCACGGGCCCTTCTTTTCAGGAGATGCAACCTTGAAGACTGTTGTTGAACAGCTAACTCCAACCCGCGTCAAGCTCACCATCGAGGTCACCCCTGCTGAGTTCAAGCCAAGCCTTGACCACGCCTATATC
>CAIPNT010000010.1 GCA_903866485.1 uncultured Micrococcales bacterium
ACTTTAATTGCCGCCGGTTTGTGCGGCTATGGTCTTGGAGCTGTCTTTCTGTTTGGCGGGCAGGGGCCATATGTTGGCGAGTCGATCTTGTTTGGTTTCATGATCATTCAACTGGCCAGTCTTTTCTGGCTTGCGGTATTTTTCAGTTGGTTCGCCAAGCGTAAATCTCGCGGATAAGCGAAAACCCCGACCATTGGCCGGGGTTTTCAAGTTTTGCGGGCTACGCAGGCTTATTGCCACCGCGAGTGCGGTTGCGAGTGCGCGGGGTTGCTGGGCGCTGGTGCTCGCCGCCGCCGTGAGTCTCTGCTTTAGGAGCTGCCTTAGGTGCTGAACCCTGAGCCGGCTTGTCACCCTGAGGCTTGCGGTCGCCACCATTGCGGTTGCGATCGCCGCCGCCACGGTTGCCACCCTGACCACCCGAGCCAGCACGGTTTCCACGAGGCTTCTCGTCATCGCCTGGCTTCCAGCCCTCAGGGCGCTTCGACTTTGCGATGCGTCCCTTGGTGCCGGCAGGAATGTTTAGGTCTTCGAACAGGTGAGCTGAGCTCGAATAAGTTTCGGTTGGGTCTGGCTGTCCAAACTCAAGTGCGGTGTTGATGTGACCCCAACGAGTCAGGTCTTCCCAATCAACGAAGGTAACCGCGATGCCCAGACGGCCAGCACGACCGGTGCGGCCAACGCGGTGTAGGTAGGCCTTCTCATCCTCAGGAATCGTGTAGTTGATTACGTGAGTAACGTCGTCAACGTCGATGCCTCGAGCGGCAACCTCAGTGGCAACCAAGATGTCTTTTTTGCCGGTGCGGAAGGCAATCATCGAACGCTCGCGGGCCTCTTGTGTCATGTCACCATGCAAAGCGGTGGCGTTGAAGCCGCGATCGACTAACTCTTCAGAAACCTTTGAGGCCTGACGCTTGGTCTTTGTAAAGATAACGGTCTTGCCGCGACCCTCTGCCTGAAGGATGCGGCCGACGACCTCATCCTTGTCTAGCGCGTGGGCGCGGTAAACGAACTGCTTGATGTCGGCCTTAGTCTGGCCCTCATCCGGGTCGTTGGTGCGAATGTGCACCGGACGGTTCTGGTATTTGCGAGCCATGGTCACGATGGTGCCCGGCATAGTTGCTGAGAACAGCATGGTCTGGCGGCCATCGGGCGTGTAAGCGAAAAGGCGCTCAACGTCAGGCAAGAAGCCGAGGTCAAGCATTTCGTCTGCCTCGTCGAGCACCATGAAGCGAATGTTGCCAAGGTCGAGAAGCTTCTGCTTTGACAGGTCAATCAATCGGCCAGGGGTGCCAACGATTACCTGAGCGCCGGCGTTGATTTCAGCCACCTGCTCTTCATATGCCTTACCGCCATAAATAGCGGCAACCATGGTTGAGCGGTTTGACGCGGCAAGCTTTAGGTCGTCGGCAACCTGGATGGCAAGCTCGCGGGTTGGAACCACAACAAGTGCCTTGGCGCCCTTTTCTGGGTCTTTGCCGAGGCTCTGCAATAACGGAAGGCCGAAGCCCAAAGTTTTGCCAGTTCCGGTCTTGGCCTGGCCAATAACGTCTTGTCCGGTTAGTGCAACCGGAATAGCCTCTTCCTGGATTGGAAAGGGGCTGGTGATGCCTCGAGATTCGAGGGCTTCAACGATGTCTGCATCGATGCCTAATTCGGCGAAATTCAATAGTGCTCCTAAGTCTTGTCCAGTCTACTCGGCGCTTCGCGAAAGGCGCCCTAGATGGGTATTCTTGAAGGATGTTCGATTGGTTCAAACGACTTCGCAGCGGCGCCCGCAAACTCACCCTGCCGGCTCGCGAAGAGCGCGCTGCTCGAAACACCGAGGCAATCGACCTTAGGCCTTATACCCCAGAACCACGAGTGTTTCTCGGTCAGCTCGCCTACCTTCAGTTGAGTCAGTTCGAAATCTTGACCAACGAGCTCAAGTTCTCGCCAAAGACCCAATACAAGGCCGAGCTCTCTGAAGCCGCCGCCAAAAGCTTCGAAAAATATCGCGCCATCTCAAAGAAGTTGGCCGGCCTTGGCATCGATCCGACCGACGCCATGGACCCCTTTGTAGAGCGCATCGAGACTTTTCACTCGCGCACCACTGGCAACAGCTGGCACGAAAGCGTAATGAAGGTTTATTTGGTTGCTGGTTTGCTGGATGACTTCTACGGCCGCCTTGCCATTGGCCTCGACGCAGATTTGCGAGTTGCCGTTGAAAAGTCTTTGAGCGACAAAAAGTTTGATCAGTTTGCCAAGCGGGTGCTGCTTGAATCTATGGCTGCCGATCCACAGTTGGGTTCAAACCTAGCCTTGTGGGGTCGCCGCCTGATGGGCGATGTGCTGCTCGAATTGCGCGCGGCGTTTGACAATCGCAAGCTGGCTGGTTTTCCGAAGTCTAAGAAACTGAGCCCGGATGAAGAGCGTGACCTAAACCTGGCCGCCTATTCAAAGATTGAACCGCTGATTTCAGAGTTGATTGGCGCTCACACGGTGCGAATGGATGCGCTCGGTCTGACTGCCTAAAACGCAGTCCGCCCAAAAAAAACTAGGGGTTGACTAGACGGCTTCGGCGCGCGAAGTGGCGAGGCGGCGAACGCCAAGAACCATAATGGCTGGCATCGCCAACATTGTGATCACCCAGATCCAGCCCTGGTCATAGTGCAGACCGCACCAAGTCAAAACTGCCCAGATAATCGAACCTGAGGCAAGCGAGACCGCAGCCGGAACGAGTGAGCCCATCCGGTTGGTTGGAATGCCAAGGTATGGGGCAACTAGGCCCAATATTGCGGCGTAAATAACAAGAAATGCAAGTTCCATTAGGCGATAAATCCTACTCGACGGGTCTCTTCTTCACCGATTTCAACGTAGCCAATTGCGTCGGTGGCAACAACATAAAGGCGGCCCTTGCTGTCGGCAAGTTTAAGCACCTTGACACCACCCTCGATGGCAGCTGCAACGGCAAATTCAACCTCTTTGGCCGACTGAGCCGACTCGAATGAAATCTCACGACCGCTGTCGCGAATGCCAATCTTGATGTCCATGTATGACCTTTCGTTGTCAGTCACTAGATTACGACAGTGCGACCACGGATGAGTGGTTGAAACTCAATGTCTCTGCTACAAGGTAGTTTTGACGGCATGGGAGAGGTGCGTTTCAGCAAGCCGGTCGAGGTGAAATCGACTGAGAATTTTGCGCTGTCACCCAGCCAAACCGAGGTCGCATCGCTCTCGATCAACGCTGTGGCGACGGTTTTTGGCGCACCTGGTTCTGGCAAAACCACGGCTGTGCAGGCATTGTTTTTGGCTGCGGTCAAGCGCGCACAACCCGCAGAAGTCTTGGTTCTTACCTCAAATCGAGATAGCGCAAATCAACTGCGCGATCAACTTGCCTTGGCAAATCAGGGTGCAACTGCTGGCCCTTTGGCCCGCAGCCTCAGCTCTTTCGCCTTTGGTGTGCTTCGACTAAAGGCGCTTTCCGAATCACAAAAACTGCCAGAACTAATCAGCGGCAGCGAACAAGACCGCATCCTCGCTCAGGTCATTGGTGATTACTTTGAAGAGGGCTTGCCTCAAGAATGGCCCCAACAGCTGAATTTGCAGGTGGTTTCTCTAAATGGTTTTAGGGCCGAGATTCGCGACCTAATCACCGTTTGCATCGAGCACGACCTTGACGCCGACGCCCTGCATGCACTCGGTTTACAACACCAAAAAATCGAGTGGCAGGCAGCCGCCAAAATTTATCAAAAATATCTCGTTGTTGTTTCGGGGGCAGACTTCGAGGGGCGCTTTGACCCATCCTCGCTGTTGGTGAGAGCCAGTCAGTGGCTCGAAACGCTCAGGGTTTGGCCGCAAGAGGTCAACTGCATAAAGCAAATCATTGTTGATGATGCCCAAGATTTAACGCCGGCTGCCATCAGATTGCTTCGGGTCTTGGCCGGCACCACTCGCGGCTTGGTTTTGGTTGGCGACCCAGACGCCTCAACTCTTGGCTTTCGCGCGGCTGACCCTCGAGCAATGGCCAACTTGGCTGACTCGGTTTGTGTTGCCCGGCGCTCCAAGACCGAAACCATTTTCTTGGCACCAACCCATGAGGTTAGACCTGCCCAGCTAGCTGCGGTGATGTCTCGGGTCAACCGCCAGATCGACACCGCACGCGCTGGTCGCCAGCGCAAATCGCTAGTCGCAGGTGCGCATGGCGCGCACTCAGAGGGCGCCGCTCTTGAGGCCAAGGTTTTCAGTCACGAAAGCTCAGAGACCGCTTGGCTTGCCAGAAGGCTTCGAGAGCTTCACCTTTTTGAAGGCGTCGCCTGGTCTGAAATGGCTGTTGTCTGTCGGTCTCGCAGCAGCCTGGATGCGCTTGCGGTGGCTCTCGCCAACGAGTCGGTGCCGGTCACCATAAGCGGCGCTCAAACGCCACTGCGTGAGGCCTTTGCCTCGAAGCATGTGCTGCAGTTGGCGCACACCGTGCTCAACCCAGTTGAAATAACTGCAACCCTAGCCGTTGAGCTCTTGACCTCGCCGTTGGCTGGGCTCGATTCGCTTGACCTTCGCAGGCTGCGCCGCTCCATCAGACGCGAAGAGCTTCTCGCCGAGGGGCTTCGCAACAGCGACGAACTATTGGTTGCCATCTTCGCATCCGAGGCAAGTTTGACCTCGATCAAGGGCGCAGAGGCGCGCAAGGCCGAGCGCTTTTTGCAAATTTTCACAGAGGCCAAGCAACTTGTTGCCCAATCTGGCACCAGCATCGAAGATCTGCTCTGGCACCTTTGGTCAAAGAGCGGTCTCGAAAAGTCGTGGCAGACACTTTCTCGTTCGGTGGGCGAGGTCGCCCTGCAGGCAAACCGAGATCTCGACGCAGTGGTTGCGCTTTTTGCCGCGGCAAACCGTTTTGCCGAGCGCTATCCAGATGGTGACGCGCGCCTGTTCGTTGAGCAGCAACTTGCCCTTGGTCTGCCAGAAGACACACTCGCCTCTAACAGCGCCAAAAGCGCACAGGTCACCTTGACCACGCCGTCAAACCTCACAGCCAAGCGTTTTCGAGTGGTGGCCTTGCCTCAGCTAATCGAGGGTGCTTGGCCAAACCTTCGACCTCGCTCATCACTATTGGGTGCGTCAGCGCTAGATGCCATTTGCAGCGGACGAATTGAAACCGTTGCCGGCGCCTTGAGGTCTGAGTTGCCTGACGAACTGAGAATGCTTTACAAAGCAATCGGCTCGGCTACTGAGAAGCTCTTGGTTTCAACCAGTGACTCTGAAGACAATCAGATTTCTCAGTTCATTGGCCTCATCAATGAGCGCGTGCCAGAGGTCGAGAGTTTTTCGGCCAGCCAGCTCACGCTGCGCGGACTATCGGGTTCGTTGCGTCGCCGGCTGGCCAGGGCCGGCTCTCAGGGCGAAGTCGATTCACTCGCACTAGGTTTGGCTCGGCTTGCGTCGGCCGCAGTGCCGGGGGCGCATCCAGATTCTTGGTATGGCATGCTGCCTCTCTCAACAAACGAAGCTCTGGTTGATCTTGAAGACCCAGATGCTCAGGTTTGGTTGCGCCCTTCACAGCTCGAAAACTTTGCCAAGTGCCCACTGCACTGGTTCTTGAGCGCAAACGGTGGCAGCGATTCAACCTTCGAGGCAAACCTCGGTTCGCTCGTGCACAAAGCACTTGAACTTGCCGTCGATGTTCAAGAAGAAACTCTGTGGGGTCTTGTTGAGTCTAAGTGGCACACCATCAGTTTTGAGTCGGCCTGGCTTGAGCAGGCTGCAAAGCGCAGAGCTAAAAAACTGGTCAACAACATGGTGCAATACCTGCGCAAGTTTGAGGCCGAGGGCGGTCAGGTGCTTGGCCGCGAGGTTAACTTTCAATTTCAACTCGGTCAGGCAACCATCAGTGGCCAGGTCGACCGAGTCGAGCTTTATCCAGACGGCAGGGTCATGATCGTCGACCTCAAAACCGGTTCCCGCGGTTTCACCAGCGAAGAAGTCAAACATCACGCCCAATTGGGGCTCTACCAGTTGGCTTATCAGGCCGGGGTCTTTGACGAACTTTCTCAGGGTGCAATTGGCGACGACGTTGCCACCCGGCTTGCCGGTGCCAAACTGCTGCTGGTCGGCACTTCAGACAAGTTTGTCGAACGTGAGCAGCCATCACTCGAACAAGATGTTGCCCAAAAAGCCGAGTTTGAAAACCTGATCGCCTCGGCAACCAAGGGCATGGCTATGACCGAGCGATTGTTTGTTGCACAGGTTGATTCGCACTGTCGCAACTCAAACGAATATGGCTCCTGCGAGATTCACCTAACCAAGGCGGTGTCTTATGGTGGCTAACTTCAAGATATCGGCCAATCAGGTGTATGCGGTAATAAAGCCCTTCGCTCTCACGGCAGAGCAAGAGGCTGCGGTTCAGGATGCGCCAACCAATTCGCCATCGCTGGTGGTTGCCGGAGCCGGCAGCGGCAAGACCGAATTAATGGCCGTGCGAGTGCTTTGGTTGGTGGCTAACGGGTTTGCTCGTCCAGACCAAATTCTTGGTCTGACCTTCACCCGCAAGGCCGCGGCCGAGCTCAGCAAGCGCATCTACGAGAGCCTGCTCAAACTGCGCGACAGCCAGTTGTGGCCCGAAGGGCTCGACTATGACTTTGCCGCACCAACCATCTCGACCTATAACGCCTACGCAAATGGCTTGTTTCGCGATCATGCTCTTGCCATCGGCTACGAGCCCGAGGCAGCGCTGCTAACCGAGGCGGCGGCATTTCAACTTGCCCGCGATATAGTCATCAAGCAGGGTTCTGAGGTCGATTCGAGGCTCAGCGACCTAGAGATGAACCTCAACCCGATTGTCGATGCGGTGTTAGCCCTTGCCCAGGCCATGAATGACAACATCGTGACTGCAGATGCAATCGAAGCTCAAGTTCAGCAGGTGGTTGGCAAACTTGGCCTGTTGCCCAAAAAAGCAGGCTCCAACGACCTTGCACAGTTTGGCTACATGACCGAACTGCTTCGACCGCTAACGACAACGCCTACCCTGGCAAAGTTGGCCGAGGCCTATATCGAAGAAAAGCGACGTCAAGGCTTCGTCGACTACAGCGATCAAGTTGCGCTTGCCGAGCGCGCCGTTCGAGAGGTTGACGCCGCCAAAGCCATCGAACGACAAAAATTCAGTCAGGTTCTGCTCGATGAATACCAAGACACTTCGTTTTTGCAGACGCGATTGCTCAAAAACCTATTTCAAGGAACTTCTGTGTTTGCAGTTGGTGACCCAAACCAGTCGATTTATGGTTGGCGAGGCGCCAGTGCTTCAAACCTGACTAATTTCGCAGCCGATTTTTGCGACGGGCAGTTGTTGGCCAAATTCACCCTATCGACATCGTGGCGCAACCCATCCTCGGTTCTAGGCCTAGCAAATCACCTAACTTCAGATCTTCAGGTGGTCACTCTGACCGCGCGCGAGGGTGCGGGTGCCGGCAAGATGCAGGCAATCTTTGATCAAGACCTTCATCAAGAGGCCAAGTCGGTGGCGGCCTGGTTCAAGGCGCGAATGACCGGAGATGCCACCGGGGCGCTGCTCATGCGCAAGCGCAGCTCAATGGCTCTGTTTGTCGAGCAACTTCAGGCTCTCGAACTAGACGTCGAGGTGGTTGGGCTAGGCGGCTTGTTAGAGATGCCCGAAATCGTCGACCTGGTTAGCGCTCTGAAGGTCATCCATCGACCTGAGGCAGGGTCGGCTCTAATCAGGCTGCTTGCGGGCCCCCGCTGGCGAATCGGGGCCAAAGACATCGAGCGCCTGCACCGATATGCCCAAAGACTCGCCAAGGCCTCAGATGAGCTGCTTCGTCAAAAGCTTCAACAGAGTCTGGCTGTCGAAGACTCTGTCTCGATCGTCGATGCCCTCGATCAACTGCTCGAAGAGCGCAAACCAGAGTTGATTGGCTTTAGCGATGTCGGTTTGCCGAGGTTGCTTGACGCAGCCAAAACCTTGCGCAACTTTAGGCGTCGCACCGGCATGCCTTTGGCCGAGTTTGTGCGTGTGGTTGAGCAAGAGCTCTGGCTCGACATTGAAGTCACCGCAAACCCTAGGCGCAAAAACCCAATGGCTCACCTCAATGCCTTTGCATCGATTGTGTCTAGCTATTCGGGCAACAACCCACGACCATATCTTGGGGCGTTTCTAGACTGGCTTGAGTTTGCCGACGAACGAGAAAAGTTTGAGGTGCCCAGCACCAACCCCGAAAAGGGTGTCGTGCAGGTGCTCACCATTCATGCGGCCAAAGGCCTCGAGTGGAATAACGTTGCAATCGCCAACCTGGTCGAAGGGGACTTTCCGGGAGATCGCGGCTCATCCGGATGGCTCGCCACCGGACAATTGCCATACCCATTGCGCGGAGACGCCGATTCGCTTCCACAGTTTGATTTCAGTTCAGCCTCAACCCAACCAGAGGCCAAGGCCGCTCAAGACCGCTTCAAGGCTCAGATGCGCGAACACAACCTTCGTGAAGAGCTTCGCCTCATGTATGTTGCCGTGACCAGACCAAAGTCTGAGTTGCTCCTTTCGGGCAGCTATTGGAAACCCGGCAATAAAAAACCACGTTCGGCGTCGAGGTTTTTGCTCTCGGCTCTCGAGCTGTCAGAGTTCGAAGGTTTCAAACTGGCAGAACAGGCCTCAGACGTGAACCCTCTCGAGGCTTCATCTGGCACCGAAAGCTGGCCGCTCGACCCGCTAGGCGAGCGCCACAGGCCGGTGGTTGAAGCCTCGGCGGCAAGAGTGCTTAATGCCATCGAAACCGCGCAGCAGCTAGAGCGAGACATTACCTTCGGTGACCAAATTCAGCGGGAGATAGACCTTTTGCTTGCAGAGCGCACCGAGTTGGCCACCGCGATCGGCTTGGTTGAACCACCCGTGCGAGTGCCAGCTTCGAGGTTTAAAGATTTCATCGCCGACTCAAATAAGGTTGCCGAGCGCATGAGCAGACCGATGCCCAATAAGCCCTATAAGCAAACTCGCAACGGAACCCTGTTTCACTCTTGGGTAGAGTCTCGATTCGCGCAGATGCACATTTCTGAAGCAAACGATTCTCTCGATAACGAAAACGAGCAGTTTGACCAAGAATCAATTCGTGGCTTGCAGACCAACTTTGAAAAGTCTCGCTGGGCAAAACTTAAACCCCTTGAAATAGAACGAGAAATTCAGTTAACCATCGGTGGCAACACATTCATCTGCAAACTGGATGCGGTTTTTGCCACCGAAACCGGTGTTGAAATTATCGACTGGAAGACCGGCAAGCAACCACGGTCAACCGAAGATGCCGAGTTGAGGGCCTTGCAGTTGGCCCTCTATCGACTGGCCTATTCTCGTTTCAGTGGTATGCCAATCAATCAGATTTCTGCCAGTTTCTACTTTGTTGCCGAGCACGTTGAGCTAAAACCGGAACACCTGCTAGGTGAGCGCGAGTTGCTATCACTGTGGCAAAAGGTTTTCACCGAATAAACGCAGTTTTGAAGCCCACTACGCTTTAGCACCGGTTGAGGCAATCGACTGCCCGGGCAGCCTAGAAAAGCTCGTTCTCGGTTTTTTCGGGCAGCTCGATAGGTCTGGTCTTGTCGTCAACCGGTTGGCTCGCCACTGTCGCTGCTTCGTCGACCTCGACCACCTCAGCCTCAAGCTCGACCACCTCAAGCTCGATCACCTCAAGCTCGACTTCGTCAACTTCTGACTCAAGCTCTATGATCTCGACCGGGGCGGTTAGCAGCGAAACGGTTTCGAACTCATCATCGGTTGAAATGCCGATCGCTGGTGTTTCGTCTCTAATCTCGATAACTTCGAGGTGCTCTTCCGGTTCGATACCGGCAAAACTCTGCTCTAGGCTCTCTTGAATCACCGGTGCAACAAATGGTGCTGCGGTGAGGCGGCCGATCAGGCCGGATTCGACATTCTCGGCAACCGTGGTCAACATGGCGATTGCGTCATCGATGATCGACTGGTCGCCCTTGTTGACGCCGTGCAGCAACCAACGACCAAGTTCAAGTTCGCTGTAGAGCGTTGCGCGTTGCCGCAACGAAGCGTCTGCGCTGCCACGGCTGGCCGAATAGGCGGCAAATACCGCATCGATGAAGTCATCGTGCTCTGAGGCCATGATCCAGGCGAGGTCTTCTGCTGGGTCGCTTATGCGAAGGCTGCTCCAAGCCAACACGCCAGCAACCTGGCGCCCATCTTCTTCTAGCACGGTGTCACCGTTCAAAGCACCGTGAACCACGGTTGGCTGAAAGCGAAAGAAGGTTGAGTCTTCGATTGCAGCTTCCCAACGAGAAAGCAAAATTGGCGACACCTTGCCCGTTGCGGCGATCTTGTCGAGTTCGGCAGTGCGTGCGCGCAGAATCTGATCAGGTTCAAACTCGGCTAGGTGCGCATTTTCAACGGTTGCCAGAGGCAATTTGTGAATCGCGGCAATTGCCAGACCGATGCTTCGAGCCAATTCGCTCTCGGCGTGAACGCGGTTTACATCGATCGGGCTGCCATAGACGAAGTCAAAAATCAGCGCACGAGAGCCGCTGTCATCCTTGGTTTCACCAATCAGGTTGGTGATTTTGAAAGGCAAAGCCTGGCGGCCAGCGGCGCCAAGTGCTCGCAGCGCCTGAAGTTCAACATCCTGTTCTACCCCGGCCGACTGCGTGTTTGCAATGCGAACAACGTAGTGTTCACCGGTTGTCGCGGTAAGCAGTGCAGTGTCGAATGCGCCGTCCGTTCCGGCGTTCAGGCTTTTAACCTGAACGAAATCGACGTGACGGACTGCGTCCTTCGCTAGCGCCGCTAAAATCAAGGGAGATTTGGCCATGTATTTCAGGGTAGACAAAAACTAGCCAATCTAGCGTCACCGCCACGCATCTATAGGTCAATCGAGAGGAAGAAATCGTGCACCAGCCACTCAACCTTCCGCTCGCACAGTCTGCAGTCGACCGCGACAATCCCTCGCGCACCAACCCTCAGCTCCTAACTGAACTTTGGGCAAATGACATGGTTCGAGTCTTGGTGCTTTTTGAAGGCAAGACGCTGCTGCAAGGTTCAGCAGATCATCCCCAACCTAGGTTGAAGCTATTGCCACCAGCCATTTTGAATTCGCTGGAAGCCCGGCAAGGTATTTTGGTCGACGCCTATCTAGGTTTGACCACGGAGAATCATGGTCAAGAGGCGGCTGGAACCAAAATTTTGCTCTCCGTAATCGACCGCGCCGTCGCCAATCAGCTTGAACCAAATCCTGATGCCTGGCACGGGTTGCGCAAGACCGGCGCGGGGCTTTCGGCCAGAGATGCCGGCCTGTATGCCGAGGCACTAGCCCTTGCCAACTGGCACGAAACTCACAAGTTTTGCCCACGTTGCGGGCAACCAACCGTGGTGCAATTGGCCGGCTGGGTTCGCAAATGTAAGGCCGATGAGCATCAGGTTTTTCCACGCACCGATCCGGCGATCATTGTGAGCGTTGTAGATTCTGAAGACCGCATTTTGCTTGGTTCGCAGGGCGTCTGGGAAGACAACCGCTGGTCAATCTTGGCCGGGTTTGTTGAGCCGGGGGAGTCTTTGGCGGCAGCCGTGCTGCGCGAGGTTTTCGAGGAGTCTGGCGTTCGAGTCATCGAACCAGAGTTTTTGGGCAGTCAAGCCTGGCCGTTTCCTTATTCGCTCATGGTTGGGTTTACCGCCAGAGTTGATCCGGCGCACGAGGCGGACGAACTTGTGCCAGACGGAGAAGAGATCGAGAAGTTGCGTTGGTTTAGTCGCGAAGACATTACCCGTGAACGTCAAGAGCTGCTTTTGCCTGGCAAACTCTCAATCGCTGGTGCCCTAATCGAGCGTTGGTATGGTGGTCCACTTGGATCCTGAGCTGCTACTGCTAAATCTTGACCCAGAGCAACAAGAGGCGGCTAAATCGTTGGTTGGCCCAACTTGCATCCTTGCCGGAGCGGGCACCGGAAAGACTCGAACGGTCACCCATCGAATCGCCTACGGAATAGCCAAGGGTTATTACGCGGCAAATCGCGTCTTGGCGCTGACCTATACCAATCGCGCTGCCGGTGAATTGCGCGCTCGCTTGCGCCAACTTGGCATCGGTGCGGTTTCTGTCAAGACTTTTCACGCTGCTGCGCTGGCTCAGTTGGAGTATTTTTGGCCGCAGTTTGCCGGTGTTCCGGCGCCAACCGTCTTGCGGTCAAAGGCTCAACTGTTGGCCAAGGTTGCCGAAGATCACAAGATTCGACTTGACGCCGCCGGGGTGCGAGATCTTGCCGCCGAAATTGAGTGGCGCAAGTTTTCGATGCTTAGTCTCGACCAATACGTTCAGCAGGTTGCCTCTCGACCCTTGGTTTCGGGTCTTAGCCCAGCCAAAAATATCGAACTGCAGTCGGCCTATGAAGAGGCAAAAATCGCATCCCAGCGTGTCGACTGGGAAGACGTTTTGGTGCTTACCCTCGGCATGCTTCGCTCAGAGCCGAGAGCGTTGACCCACGTGCAGCAGCAATATCGATTTTTTACCGTGGATGAATACCAGGACATTTCGCCGCTGCAACACGCGCTTTTGGATGTTTGGTTGGGCAACCGCAATGACCTTTGCGTGGTTGGTGACCCAAACCAGACCATCTACTCGTTTACCGGTGCTTCTAGTTCATATCTGCAAAACTTTGCCACCACCTATGAAGACGCCACGGTCATTCAGCTGACTCGAAACTATCGCTCGACCCAGCAGATCGTAAATTTTGCCAACCGCCTAACCGAGCGCAGCGGCTTGGTTGAGCCGCTCGAATCTCAGTCTGATGTTGGTCTAGCACCAAGAACCATATCCTTTGCAACGGTGCAGGATGAGTGTTCGGCAATCGCCGCAAATATAAAGACAAAGATAGATCAGGGAGTTCACGCCAGTGAGATCGCCGTGCTCTATCGAGTCAACGGTCAGTCTGAGGCGATGGAAAACGCTTTGGCTCAGGCTGGCATCGATTATCAAGTGCGCGGAGGCGAGCGCTTCTTCAATCGTGCCGAAATTCAAGGCGCCATCCGTGCCATTCGCGCCGAGGCTGTTTCGCCAAGTGATAAACCGCTGTTTCAGGTGATATCTGAGATTTGTCGATCGCTCGGCTGGCAAACCCAGCAGCCGACCGAGCAGGGGATGGCTCGTGAAAAGTGGGAGTCACTGAATTCACTGCTTGCCATCACGGATGAAATGCCGGCCGGCGCGAGTGTCGCCGACTTTGCCGCCGAGCTTGACGAGCGTCAACGGTCACAGCACGAACCGGTTAAGGCTGCTGTGACCCTGTCGACCATTCACGCGGCAAAGGGTCTCGAGTGGGATCAGGTTTTTATCGTCGGCCTAACCGAGGGCTATCTGCCGATCACCTACGCTCAGAGCGAGGCCGAAATTCGTGAAGAGCGCAGGTTGCTTTATGTTGCGCTGACCCGTGCGCGTCGCGAACTGACGTTAACCTGGGCTAGGCGTGATGGCTCATCGACTCGCGACCGCGAGCCGTCACGATTTTTCACCGAATTGCTGGCGAGAGTCTAGCCGGCAAGAGCAAGCCTCATGAGGTTGCCAGCGAACCTCGCTAACTGTGCCGGTTAGATGGTTTAGCTCATGTCCGCATAACTCGACTTCGGTCTGGCTGAAGCCTCCTACTGCGTCGCAGTGAGCCAAGATTTTCTGTAGCGCCAAACCGGCTGCAAATAGCCGACTCGAGGCGTCGTCCAACCGATTTTTGTGGGTCACCAGCTGACTTAGCAACACCGGCCAACTGCCATCCTGGTCGATTCTTGATTGTTCAAGGCAATAGAGGCATGGCCCTCGGCCGGGCACAATCAACGGGCTCACCCAAACCGAGTCGGACCCAAAAACCACGGCCAGGTGTGGCACGTCCCGATTCAACCACTGCACATAGTTGCGAGGCTCGAGCGCCTGATTGGCAAAGATCACCGCGCAATCGATTGCCTCTAAATTGCGCTCGGTGAGCCCGTTTGCCGAAACAACCCGCATCTGACCCGGTGCGGCGGCAAGAAGTGCCCTCAGCGAGTCGATTCTCGATTTGGCCAAAAACTGGCTCGGAAAACCGTTTACGGCTATGTCGCCCGGCGAAACAGATTCGCGATCGTGACTCACCAGCCGGCCAAATCCGGCTGCGGCAAGCGCCAGTGCAAGGGTCAACCCGCATCCGGCTAATTCGCCGAGGTGCACTGTTCTCAGGGCCCGCTGCAGCAAAACCTGTTCTCCCTGCACCGAGTGGGTGAGGCTGGCGCGGATGATTTCGGCAAACGCCGATGCCACAAACTCTTCATCGAGGTCTCGCGCTAGTGGTTCGTTCTTGTCGAGCAGAACCGGCTCGAGCTGGGTCACCAGGCGGTCACCTTCGCCCTGAGTGAGGTTTAGGTCTCGCAACAGATTTGGCAGTTGTCGATCAGCGATGCCTTTGTAGAGAGCGGCAATCAGGCGCTCTTGCGAGTCGCTGAGAGCATCGAGCACCACCGCGCGTCGGCCGGCTCCAATCTGAAGGCTGTGTAGGTTGCGCCAGAGCGCAGGCTGGCTTGGGTTTATTTTGAGCATGGCAAGAGCGAATCACTTGCCACGTTTTTGCGTTGCAGTTATCCCCAGTGCTTTTTCAGGGGGTGGCGCCACACCGGTTAGCGAAGCAGAAGTCTGGTGCTTATTCGCCGAGCAAATCGCGCAGAGCCTTGTCGAACTCGTCTGTTTCTGGCGTTGAACCGCTCAGCTTGGCGATGACTGCAGTCGGGTCGTCGATATCGTCAGCACTCGGAGTTAGATCAGGGTGATCCCAAAGCGAATCACGCTTTTCAACACCAACCGCCTCGCCAATTTTGCGCCACATTGCCGCCGCCTCGCGCAGTTTGCGTGGTCGCAACTCGAGACCAACGATGGCGCCAAAGGTCTTCTCGGCAGGCCCACCAGTGGCCCGTCGGCGTCGAATGGCCTCGGCGATGGCGGCAGATTTTGGCAACAGCTTTGCGGCATCCTCGGTGACCACGTCGACCCAACCCTCGATAAGTGCCAGGGTTGCCTCGATGCGATCAAGCGAGTGCTGCTGTTCTTCGCTGCGGTCGGCAATAAATGCGCCGGTTTCGAGAGCGGCCTTCAATTCATCCACGTTTGAAGGGTCGAAATCTTCGGCTATTTCGTTAATGCGCGAGTTATCGATGGTGATGCCAGCCGCATAGGCGGTGATTTGGCTGACGATTGCTTCGCGCAACCACTTGCTGTGCTTAAACAGGCGCGTGTGGGCAAGTTCACGGATGGCCAGATAGATGTAGGCCTGGTCTTTTTCGACCTCGAGGCCGTCGATGAATACCTCTAGATTTTGGGCGACGAAGGCTGCTCGCTGATCTTGAAAGATCGGCAAACCAATGTCGCCGCCAGTTAGCGCCTCAGCCGATAGTTTGCCAAGCGCCTGACCGAGCTGCATTGCAAAAAGTGTGCCGCCCGCAGAGCGCATGATTGCGCCGGCGTTGCCGATCAGCGCCGAGATCTCTTCTGGGGCGTTGTCTTGGAGGTTTTTCGAAAGCGCGTCACTCATTCTTGTTGCCACCGGATTAGCCAGAGCCTCAAACAGTGGCATGGCGTCGGCAACCCAAACCTCGCGGGTCAAGATCTTTGCTTCGGTGGTCACACCAGAAATTGCGGTGGCTTGATCCAGCCAGAGTTCACCAATCGAGATGGCATCCTTGATTGATTTGCGTGCAGAGTCCGACACGGCAAAGGCGCCTTCGCGGGCAATATTTCTCGCCTGATCCGAAGCTAGTTTCCAGTTGACCGAGCCATCTTCGCTGCCCATGTTCACCAGCGCCGACTTCATCTCTTCCATAAGCTTGGCCAGCAGATGTGGGTCGTTTGGCAGGCCAGCAGCCGCAGCTAACGCAGCCGGGTCGCCACCTTCGCCGGCGAGAAAATCACGAAGCAGCTTTTCAAAATCTTCTGGATTC
>CAIPNT010000011.1 GCA_903866485.1 uncultured Micrococcales bacterium
CGTGGCTATTTTGCGCCGCGAGAGCGAGCGTCTCGGTCATAACTCAAACTTCACCATCTATGACTCTGGCGACAGCCGCGCGATTCTCAAGCGTCTGATCAAAGACATGGGTGCCGATATTCACAAGCTGACCCCGGCCGGTGTCTCTGCAGTGATTTCGAATGCCAAGAACGAGTTGGCCGACGCCGAGTCTTATGCGCGCAACATCGATCAGGCCGACCCGGTAGCCCGAATGATTTCAGAAATCTTCTCTCGCTATCAGGGTGAGCTTCGCCGCAATAACGCCTTCGATTTTGATGACTTGATCGGTGAGACGGTTCACCTGTTTCGCGCGTTTCCTGATGTTTTGGCGCAGTACCAGCACAAGTTCAAGCACGTCCTCGTCGACGAATATCAAGACACCAACCACGCTCAATATGCCTTGGTGCGCGAGCTGGCTCAAACCGCTTCGCTAACAGTTGTAGGTGACTCAGACCAGTCAATCTATGCATTCCGCGGAGCCGACATTCGCAACATCAGCGAGTTTGAAAAAGACTTCGTGGGAGCCAAGACCATCCTGCTCGAGCAAAACTATCGCTCGACCCAAAACATCCTTTCGGCGGCAAACGCGGTTATTTCTAACAACTTTGATCGGCCAAATAAAAACCTCTGGACCGACTCTGGAAACGGTGAGGCCATTGTTGGTTTCACCGGTTATTCGGCACACGACGAGGCCCAGTTCATCGCCGACGAGATCAACAAGTTGCACCACGAGGGCATGAACTATCGCGACATCGCCGTGATGTATCGCACCAACTCGCAGACTCGTGCTCTCGAAGAAATTTTCATCCGTGCCGCGCTGCCTTATCGCGTGGTGGGCGGCACCAAGTTCTATGAGCGCGCAGAAATCAAGGATGCCTTCGGCTACTTGGTTGCCATCAACAACGAGCTTGATGACCTGGCGACCCGCCGCATTCTCAACGTGCCGAAGCGCGGCATCGGCGACGCGTCTGAGACCCAGTTGGCCAGCTATGCCGAGCGCAATCAGCTATCGATGCGTCAGGTTTTGGCGCATGTTGGTGACCTTGGCTTTGGCCCAAAGATCACTGGCGCCATCACCCAACTGAGCGACCTGCTGATCGAGCTTGAGGCCATGGCCCGCACCGAGTCGGTTGATGTCGTGCTGCGCGCGGTTCTTGAGCGCACCGGGCTCATAGAAAGTCTGCGCAACAGCCGCGACCCGCAAGACGAAGCTCGCGTCGAGAACCTCGAAGAACTTGTCTCGGTGGCTCGAGAGTTTCAACGCAACAACCCAGAAGGCCGCCTGCCTGACTTCTTGAACGAAGTTGCCCTGGTTGCCGCCGCCGATGAGATTGACGACGAATCGGGTACCGTCTCGCTAATGACCCTGCACACAGCCAAGGGCCTCGAGTATGAAGCCGTGTTCTTGACCGGGCTCGAAGAGTCTCTGCTGCCTCATCGCATGTCATTCATCACCCCTGGCGGCCTAAACGAAGAGCGACGCCTCTTTTATGTGGGCATCACTCGCGCGCGCAAAAAGCTTCACCTGAGCCTGGCTATGACTCGCACCACTTACGGCGAGTCAGACGCCTCGACGCCAAGCCGTTTCTTGAGTGAAATTCCAACCAACCTGATTGAATGGCGCGAATCTGGAGCCACCCGAGCAATGGCAACCTCGCGCTATCGTTCATCAATCGCCGACGACCAGGGCTATGGGCGCTCTTCGTCTGACTACGGCTCAGCCGACTCGGGTTCGGGTTATGGCGGCACTCCTTCGGCCAAGCCGAAGACCGAGTGGAAGGGCGCAATCTCATCGGTGCGCAACAACGAAGGCCTCCAACTGGCAGTTGGTCAGTTTGTGATGCACGCCGACGTCGGTAAGGGCAAGGTTGTTGCGGTGGCCGGCGAGGGAAACCGTCAAACCGCCGAGATTCACTTTGGCAGCATCGGTATGAAGAAGCTCTTGGTCAAGGTGGCGCCGATTACGGTGCTCGAAGACTAAATTAACCCCTCAAAACCGCCATTTCTGGGCGAGTCGCAGGTTCGCGTGGGCGTAGACTTTAACGGTTGCACACTCCAATATGAACGGAAATCACAGTGGATTTATTTGAGTACCAAGCGCGCGACATGTTCGAAGCGCATGGAGTTCCAGTACTACAGGGTCTAATCGCAGACACCCCAGACGAAGTTGAAGCAGCAGCCGCCAAGATTGGTGGCGTAGTTGTAGTCAAGGCTCAGGTTAAGGCCGGAGGTCGCGGCAAGGCCGGCGGCGTTAAGGTTGCCAAGTCACCAGCCGAAGCAAAAGAGCTTTCAGAGAAGATTTTCGGTCTAAACATCAAAGACCACATCGTCAAGCGCGTGATGGTGGCACAGGGCGCCTCGATCGCCAAGGAGTTCTACTTCTCGGTTTTGCTTGACCGATCAAACCGCACCTTCCTTTCGCTCTGCAGCGTTGAGGGTGGCATGGAGATCGAGCAGCTAGCCGAAGAGCGCCCAGAGGCGCTAGCCAAGGTTGCCGTTTCGGCAACCAAGGGCATTGACCTAGCCGAGGCTCTAAGCATTGCCAAGCAGGGCGGCTTCGACGACGAGACCGCGGCTAAGGTTGCGCCAGTATTCGTGAAGCTATACGACGTCTTCGTGAAAGAAGACGCCACGCTGGTTGAGGTGAACCCGCTGGTTCTAACCACCGACGGCCAGATCATCGCACTTGATGGCAAGGTGTCGCTAGACGACAACGCAGAGTTCCGCCACGAGCGCGAGAGCATGGAACGCGACCAGCTTGACCCGCTAGAGGCCAAGGCCAAGGCCATGGACCTCAACTATGTGAAGCTTGACGGCGAGGTCGGAATCATCGGTAACGGTGCCGGTCTGGTTATGTCGACCCTTGACGTTGTTGCATACGCGGGTGAGAAGCACGGTGGCGTTAAGCCAGCTAACTTCCTGGACATCGGTGGTGGCGCTTCAGCTGAGGTGATGGCCGCCGGTCTAGACGTCATCTTGAACGACCCACAGGTCAAGAGCGTATTCGTAAACGTATTCGGTGGAATCACCGCCTGTGACGCCGTTGCAAACGGCATCGTTGGTGCATTGAAGACTCTGGGCGACTCAGCAACCAAGCCTTTGGTTGTTCGCCTTGACGGCAACAATGTTCTTGAGGGCCGCTACATTCTTGAGCAGGCTGCTCACCCGCTAGTGACCGTTGTCGACACCATGGATGAAGCTGCCGACAAGGCAGCCGAGCTAGCTAACCGCTAAGCCCGAGAGAAGGAATAAGAAATGGCTATTTTTCTAGACGAGAACTCTCGAATCATCGTTCAGGGTATGACCGGTGCCGAGGGAATGAAGCACACCCGTCGCATGCTGCTTGGCGGCTCAAACATCGTAGGTGGAGTGAACCCGCGCAAGGCCGGTGAAGTTGTAGACGTCGAAGGCAAGCAGTTGCCAGTGTTCGGCACCGTTGCCGAGGCAATGGCGGCAACCGGCGCAAACGTTTCGGTCATCTTCGTGCCACCAGCCTTTGCTAAGGCCGCAATGATCGAGGCAATCGACGCCGAGATTCCATTGGCTGTTGCCATCACCGAGGGCATCCCGGTTCACGACTCTGCAGTCGCTTGGGCATACAACGTTGAGAAGGGTCTAAAGACTCGCCTGATCGGCCCAAACTGCCCTGGCATCATCAGCCCGGGAAAGTCGAACGCAGGTATCACCCCTTCTGACATCTGTGGAGCAGGCCCAATCGGTCTAGTTTCAAAGTCAGGAACCCTGACCTACCAGATGATGTTCGAGCTTCGTGACATCGGTATGTCAACCGCTATCGGCATCGGTGGCGACCCTGTAATCGGCACCACTCACATCGATGCGCTCGCCGCATTCGAGGCCGACCCAGAGACCAAGGCAATCGTGCTTATTGGTGAGATCGGTGGCGACTCAGAAGAGAAGGCCGCCGCTTACATCAAGGCGCACGTGACCAAGCCGGTTGTTGCTTATGTTGCGGGCTTCACCGCGCCTGAGGGCAAGACCATGGGTCACGCGGGTGCAATCGTTTCTGGCTCGGCAGGTACTGCTCAGGCTAAGAAAGAAGCATTCGAGGCTGCTGGCGTAAAGGTGGGCAAGACTCCTAGCGAGACCGCCGCACTGATGCGTGAGGTTTACAAGAACCTCTAAAGCGGGTTTTTGAGGGGGAACCTCGTTTTGAATCGTCGTCAAACATTTCTAATGGCTGCCTTTGAGGCAGCTTTGGTAGCCGTCATCGGTGTGGGCCTTTCGCTTGCACCCTTGACGGCTATTTGGCTTTTCGAAAACGATCCAACCATCGACTGGTTTGTTGCCTATCGAACCTCGGTTGATATTTGGCTGGTTGCCCAAGGGGTGCAGCTCAACGTCGGCGCGGGCATCCTGGCCGGGGTTCAGGTTGGTGGCTTCGCAGTGGCCATCCTGCCGCTGGCGCTCACCGCACTCTTGGCCCGTTTGAGTTTTAGGCTCGGTCGACGCCTGGGTCAGGCCGAAGAACTTTGGCCTGGATGGCTCTCTGCCGCTCTGGTTTATGGCGCCATTGCGCTTGGCCTGAGCACCACGGCTTTCAATAAGTCGGTCTATCCAACCAGTTGGCAGGGCACCTTCTTGCCAACCGCTTTCTTTTTTGTGTTTTTGTTGCTCGGCTCACTCACCGGTGAACTCAAGTCGGGGCAAGAATCGCGCGAGCGTGCCGCGGTAGTCGTGTGGCTGCGAAATCGCTTCAACAACCTTGGATGGGCTATCCGCGCCCTCGCCGTGCCAGCACTGCGAGCCGGCACCGGCGTGATTGCCATCTTGACCGGCGTTTCGGCAATCGCAATTGCTTTTATGCTGACTTTCAACTGGATCACCGTCACTCGCCTCTATGAGGGCTTGCACTCGAGTGTGCTGGGCGGCTCAACCATTACGGTTGGCGAGCTGGCCTTTTTGCCTAACCTGGTAATCATGGGTGCAGCCTGGTTCACTGGCGTCGGATTCTCAATTGGCACCGGCAGTTCGATTAGCCCGCTCGGTTCGGTGGTCGGCCCAATGCCGGGCATACCAATCTTGGGCGTGCTTCCGGCCGGTGAAATCTCGGTTGGCCTGATGGCCGTGATAGTTCCTCTGGTGGCGGCATTCGTTGCCACTCTGGCGATTAAAAACCACGCCGACGCAATTCGCTTCGAGTTTGCCTCAGCCTGGAGCGCAGCCATCAGCCTTGGACTCGCCATCGCATTAGTGGCCTCGGTTGAAATGGGTCTGCTGGCTGCCCTGGCATCCGGCGCAATTGGCCCGGGTCGCCTGCAAACCTTCGGCGTGAATCCGTTGCTGGTTTCTGGCGTGGTTTTTATCGAGACCGCCCTTGTGTCGATTTTTGCCGCGTTCTTTAGCGCCCGCCCGGATGAGGCCAATCATCCACTGCTAAATAATCGCTAACCCACCAAATCTGGGGTCTTGGCCACGGCTAAACTAGAGGCATGCTGTCTGTAGTCGCACTCATTTCAGGTTCTGGTTCGAACCTTCGCGCGCTTCTCGAGGCGGCCAACAACCCGCTCAACGGGTTCAAGATCATCGCAGTTGGCTCCGATAACGCAGCGGATGGCCTTGCCCACGCTGAACTATTTGGTGTGCCGACCTTTGTGGTCACTCCGAGCGCCTTCGACAGCCGTGAGGCGTGGGCCGAGGTGCTCTATGACAACGTCATGCACTTCACTCCCGACTTGGTTGTTCTGGCCGGCTTCATGCGCATATTGCCGGCCAACTTTGTGGCGGCTCTCAGCCCAAACTTAATCAACACTCACCCATCTTTGTTGCCAGCTTTTCCTGGCGCTCACGCGGTTCGCGACGCACTTGCTGCGGGTGCGAAGACTACCGGCGTGACCATCCACGTTGTCGACGAAGGTGTCGATACCGGACCTCACATCGCCCAGCGCGAAGTTGAGGTCTTGATTGACGATAGCGAGTATGACTTGCACGAGCGCATCAAGGTTGTTGAGCGCGAACTGCTGGTTGACACCGTTAAGAAAATCGCCGCTAAGACCATCACACTGGCCTAGGAGACACCGACATGGCAGCACACAACGACCACCAACCAGCCGACTACCGTCACTTTGACCGCATCGCCGTTCGACGCGCTCTAATCTCGGTTTCTGACAAGACCGGAGTGGTTGAGTTTGCCAGAGGACTTGCCGAAACCGGTGTAGACATCGTGTCTACCGGAGGAACCTTCGCCGCGCTAAAGGCAGCCGGCATCCCGGTTACCGAGGTGTCTGAGATCACCGGTTTTCCTGAGACCTTAGATGGTCGAGTCAAGACTCTGCACCCGAGCGTGCACGCCGGGCTGCTCGCCGACCTTCGCCTGATAGCTCACGAAAGGCAGCTGGCTGACCTTGGCGTCTTGCCTTTTGAGCTTGTCGTGGTCAACCTTTATCCATTCGTTCAGACCGTTCAGTCTGGAGCCAAGGGTGACGCCGTGGTCGAACAAATCGACATCGGCGGCCCTGCCATGGTTCGCGCCTCAGCGAAGAACCACGCAAACGTTGCCATCGTCGTTGACCCGGGCAAGTATGGAGAGATTCTCTCTGCCGTGCAGCAGGGTGGCACCACCCTGGCCCAGCGTCGCGAGCTTGCCTACGCCGCCTTCTCGCACACTGCTCGCTATGACGCGGCTGTTTCAAGCTGGTTTGCCTCAGAGCTTGAGGGCGACTGGAAGAAGGCCGCTGGCATAAAGGGTGAGTCTGAAAACGCGAACCCAGGTTTTGCAGCCACCATCGAAATCAAGGCCCAGCTGGGCAACGTCTTGCGCTACGGCGAGAACTCGCATCAGGCAGCCGCCATATATCGCACCAGCGGCGAGGGTGCGGTTGCCGGCATCGCCCAGGCCCGCCAGTTTGGCGGCAAAGAGATGTCTTATAACAACTATGTCGACGCCGATGCAGCACTGCGAGCCGCCTACGACTTCAACGAGCCTGCCGTCGCCATCATCAAGCACGCCAACCCGTGCGGCATTGCAGTTGGTTCACCAGATGCCACGGATGTGATTGCCGACGCTCACGCCAAGGCCCACATGTGTGACTCGGTTTCGGCATTCGGTGGCGTCATCGCTGCCAACCGTGTGGTTACCGTTGCCATGGCTCGTCAGGTGGCCAGTATCTTCACCGAGGTCATCATCGCGCCGGGCTATGAGATCGAGGCACTTGCCATTTTGCTCGAAAAGAAGAACCTTCGAGTGCTTGAGTTGCCGGCTAACTATGCACGCGAGGCGCTAGAGGTGCGTCAGATTTCTGGCGGCATCCTGGTGCAGCAACCAGATGAGTTCAGCCAGTTCAGCTCTCAGGGCTGGAAGCTGGTTACCGGCAAGAAGGCCGACGCAGCCACCCTTGCCGACCTAGAGTTTGCTTGGCGCGCATGCCGTGCGGTCAAGTCAAACGGCATCTTGTTGGCTCGTGAAGGCGCTTCGGTTGGTGTTGGCATGGGGCAGGTTAATCGAGTTGACTCTTGCAAGTTGGCCGTTGCCCGTGCCGAGTCGCGCGCCAAGGGCGCGGTTGCCGCTTCGGACGCCTTCTTCCCGTTTGCCGACGGTCTGCAGATCTTGATTGACGGTGGCGTAAAGGCCGTGGTTCAGCCCGGTGGCTCTGTGCGTGACGAAGAGGTTATTGGC
>CAIPNT010000012.1 GCA_903866485.1 uncultured Micrococcales bacterium
ACGACATCGGTGTGGGTGTAGCTAAACACGTGACCCACGTGAAGCGAGCCAGAAACTGTTGGTGGTGGGGTGTCGATAGAGAACACCTGTGACTTTTCAACGTTGCGGTTGAAGTGGTAGGTTCCGTCAGATTCCCAGCGGAGCCCCCACTTTTCTTCTAGGCCCTCTACTCCGACCTTGTCAGGTGCGGTTGCAGGTGCAAGAAAGTTGTTGGCTGAGCCTGAATGGGCAATAGTCACTGAAAGTCTCCAAAAAACGGGTTTGTAACAGGTTAACATTGATAGGAGAATTCCTTTTACTGACAAGCCAGAAAGCCTTGAATGTATCCCAAGAACAATGACTCAGCTAAAGCGGCGCGCGAGGGTGTAAACCCTAGCCCATCATTTCCGGCGGTTGAAGAGGGAATTTTGGCTTTCTGGAAGGGTGACAACACCTTCCAAGCTTCGATCGACCAGCGAACTGCAGCCAACACCGAAGAGTTTGTTTTCTATGACGGCCCACCGTTTGCCAATGGTCTGCCGCACTACGGTCACCTGCTCACCGGTTATACCAAAGACATGGTTCCGCGTTTCAAGACCATGCAGGGCTACCGTGTAGAGCGTCGCTTCGGCTGGGATACCCATGGCCTGCCTGCCGAGGTTGAGGCAGAGCGCCAACTTGGCATCTCGGGTCGCCTTGAAATCGAAAAGGTGGGAATCGATAAGTTCAACGATGCCTGTCGCACATCCGTGCTGAAATACACCAAAGAGTGGGAGCAGTACGTTACCCGCCAGGCCCGTTGGGTCGATTTCGAGAACGACTACAAGACCCTAGACACCGATTACACCGAGAGCGTGCTCTGGGCGTTCAAAGAGCTGCACAACAAGGGTCTGGTCTACGAGGGCTTCAAAGTTTTGGCTTATTGCTGGCGCTGCGAGACTCCGTTGTCTAACCACGAGCTGCGCATGGATGACGAGGTCTATAAGAACCGTCAAGACCAGACTCTAACCGTCACCTTCCCGGTGAGCGAGGGGCAAGAACTGGCTGGCGTTCGCCTCTTGGCTTGGACCACCACTCCGTGGACTCTGCCAACCAACTTTGCACTAGCTGTTGGACCTGAAATTGAATATGTGGTTGTCGCTGCCGGCCCGAATGGAGCCGCCGACGGTGGCCCGGCTGGCACAAAGTACCTTCTTGCAAAGAACGTGGTCGCGGGTTTCGCTAAGGACCTCGGCTTTGCGTCAGCAGACGAACTCGAAACCTCAATCGTTGCGACCTATCTGGGAAGCGAACTAGCCGGCCTAAAGTATGAGCGTCTCTTCGACTACTACGCCGATCCAGCAAAGTTTGAAACCTCAAACGCCTGGACAGTCTTGGTCGATGACTACGTTGGCGACGGTGACGGCACCGGCATCGTGCACCAGGCGCCTGCCTACGGTGAGGATGACCAGCGCGTATGTCTTGCCGCCGGTATCCCGACCTACATTTCAATAAACGATCGCGGTGAGTTCAACTCGGTCATCACCGACTTCGAGGGTCAGCACGTTTTCGAGGCCAACAAGCCAATCTCGCAGCACCTCAAGGCTGCTGGTCGCGTACTTCGCCAGGCCAGCTATGAGCACTCATACCCGCACTGCTACCGCTGCAAGAGCCCGCTCATCTACAAGGCTGTTTCGTCTTGGTTCGTTGAGACCACCAAGCTTCGTGACCGCATGCTTGAACTGAACCAAGAGATCGACTGGACTCCAGACCACACCAAGGATGGCTCGTTCGGCAAGTGGCTCGAAAACGTTCGCGACTGGGCGATCAGCCGAAACCGATTCTGGGGTGCACCGATTCCGGTTTGGAAGTCTGACGACCCGAACTACCCTCGCATCGATGTATACGGCTCGATGGAGGAGCTGGAGCGTGACTTCGGAGTTCGTCCGAGTGACTTTCACCGTCCAGTTATCGATGAGTTGACTCGACCAAACCCTGATGACCCAACAGGCAAGTCGACAATGCGTCGCGTGCCTGAAGTTCTCGACTGTTGGTTCGAATCTGGTTCCATGCCATTCGCCCAGGCTCACTACCCATTTGAAAACCGCGACTGGTTTGACACTCACAACCCAGGTGACTTCATCGTCGAATACGTTGGTCAGACCCGTGGTTGGTTCTACACCTTGCACGTGCTTTCGACCGCTCTATTCGATCGCCCGGCCTTTAAGTCGGCGGTTTCGCACGGCATCATCCTTGGAAATGATGGCCAGAAGATGTCAAAGTCGCTGCGCAACTATCCAGATGTGAACGAGGTTTTTGACCGCGACGGTGCCGACGCAATGCGCTGGTTCTTGCTGTCGAGTCCAATTCTTCGAGGTGGCAATCTAGTTGTTACCGAGCAGGGCATCCGTGAGGGTGTTCGTCAGTTCTTGTTGCCACTTTGGAACACCTGGTATTTCTTCTCGCTCTATGCCAACGCCTCGGGCTACGAAGCCAAGCGTTCATTTGAGAGCACGGATGTTCTAGACCGTTACCTGCTTTCGAAGACTCGCGACCTGATTAATGAGGTTGAAGGTCACTCCAATAAGTACGACTCTTATTCGGCTGCGGCAACACTTCGTGACTTCGCCGACGTGCTGACCAACTGGTATGTTCGCCGCTCGCGTGATCGCTTCTGGGCTGGCTCAACCGAGGCATTCGACACGCTTTACACTGTGCTAGAAATTCTTTGCCGCGTTGCATCACCGCTATTGCCGATGGTTGCAGAAGAGATCTGGAAGGGCCTAACCGGTGGTCGAAGCGTTCACCTCGAGAACTGGCCAAACGCCGGGCAACTTCCTCAGGATGCCGCTTTGGTTTCGGCGATGGACCAGGTTCGCACCGTTAGTTCGGTTGCCTCCAGCCTTCGAAAGGCAAACAGCCTTCGCGTGCGTTTGCCGCTAGCCAAGCTGACTGTCGTCACAGCCAACGCTTCGACACTCGAGGCATTCAGCGAGATTTTGGCGGATGAACTCAACGTGAAGTCAGTGGCACTAGTTGAACTTTCACTTGACTCGACCACCGAGTTTGGCGTGATAAAGCGACTAACCGTAAACTCACGTGCCGCAGGTCCGCGCATTGGCAAGAGCGTTCAGGCTGTAATTCAAGCCGCCAAGGCTGGCGATTGGACCGAAGTCGATGGCGTCATCACCGTTGGCGGCATTGCCTTGGTTGACGGCGAATACACGCTCGACCTCGTTGCGAATCTGGCTGAAGGCAATGACGAGTCGATTGTCAGCGAGCACATCGGCATCTTGCCGGCTGGCGGGTTCCTCATCCTTGATGGCAAGGTAACCCCTGAGTTGGCTGCCGAGGGCTTGGCTCGAGACGTAGTTCGTGCGGTTCAGCAGGCCCGAAAGGATGCCGGCTTAGACGTTAGCGACCGAATTCGCCTCACACTTGATGCGGCTGATGATGTTCTAGCAGCCGTTGCTGAGCACAGTGAACTGGTGAAGAACGAAACTCTAACCCTTGAACTTGAAACTATGAGCAAGACCGAGTTGGATAGCCCGGTTGCCGTTGGCGATGGCCAGCAAATTCAGGTTTCGGTGGCCAAACTTTGAGCGAAGAAACCTATTGGGCAGAGCAGGCCGCTCAAGTTGAAGCGGCATTGCTAACCCGCGTGCCTGAAAACAAAATTCGTCCAAGGCTTGAGCCAACTCGCCGCCTAACCGAGTTGCTGGGTGACCCTCAGAAGATCTACCGCATCATTCACGTCACCGGCACCAACGGCAAGACCAGCACCACTCGATTCATTGAGCGGTTGCTGCGCGAGCACGGATTGCGCACCGGTCGATTTACCAGCCCGCACCTGGTCAAGCTAAACGAACGACTGGCCATCGACGGCGAACCTGTTTCAGACGAATCATTGGTTGCAGCGTGGCAAGACATTGCGCCGATTGTTGAAATAGTTGACGCCGAACTTGAAGTCGCCGGCGAAGGCCCACTGACCTTCTTTGAGGTCTTGGCCGTGCTTGGTTTTGCCGTTTTTGCCGATGCGCCGGTTGATGTCTTGGTGCTAGAGGTCGGTATGGGTGGCGAGTGGGATTCAACCAACGTTGCCGACGGAGACGTTGCGGTTTTTGCGCCGATTGACCTAGATCACATGGACCGCCTTGGCAACACCATCGCCGAGATCGCCAAAACCAAATCTGGCATCATTAAGCCAGGTTCGATCGTAGTTTCGGCGGCTCAACCGGCCGAAGCCCTAGAGATTTTGAAGGCAAAGGCAGCCGAGACTTCAGAGTTCTTCGGCAGCTATGGAGCAGACTTTGAAGTTCTAGAGTCTCAGCCTGACCTTCTTGGGCAGCGCGTCTCGATTCGCTCGCTTGCTGGCGAGTATTCTGACCTTAACCTGCCGGTGCACGGCTTCTATCAGGCTCAAAACGCCGCTCTGGCAGTTGCTGCGGTTGAGGCGTTTTTGGGTGGCGGCAAGCAGCGAATCATGGATGATGTGGTGCGCGCGGCTTTCGCAGATTTCTCGTCACCTGGAAGACTTCAGGTGGTTAGCCGCGAACCGCTCACCATTCTAGACGCGGCTCACAACCCTAGCGGTGCAAGGTCTCTCGTTGAGGCGCTATCGGCCAATTTTGGCTCTCCGCGGGTCACCGCGGTGGTGTCAATTTTGGCAGACAAGAACGCGCGTGAGTTTCTCGAAATTATCGAGCCGGTTGTGGCAAACCTTATCGTCACTCAGTCTGGTTCTGCGCGAGCGATTGGGGCCGCCGAACTTGCTGAGCTTGCCGTCGAAGTTTTCGGTGCCGATAGGGTAGCGGTGCAGGCAAACCCGCAGTGGGCTTTGGCTGAGGCTGCCTTGCAGCTGGAGGTAGGTGCCAAGGCGGCCATTCTAGTCACCGGTTCAATCACTTTGGTCGGCGACGTGCTGGCCCTAAAGCAGATAGAGGCAGAACAAGATGCGTAAAAAGTCAACCAAGCGGGCACTCAGCGCCATTCTTATGGCCTTTGAAGCGCTTGTAGTGTTCTTTGCCACGCTGGTAGCTTTTGGCACAAAGGCGCTTGGTGCGAGCAACGCAGATGCCGTCACCATTTGGGCGGTCGGTCTTGGCTTTTCCATCCTGTTGATCGCGACCCCGGCCATTTTGGGCCGACGCGGCTCATACGCATGGGGTTGGGCGCTTCAGATCGCAATGATTTTCATGGGCGTTTGGGTGCCGTTGATGTATTTCGTCGGCGGAATCTTTATCTGCCTCTGGATTTGGGCAATGGTCGCCGGCGGCACCATCGACAAAGCTCGCGCGGCTTATGAGCGCACACTTGGTTTAAACGAGGCAGCAGATGCCACAACAGAGGAGCAGTAAATGACCGACGTAACCCTAGTTCTAATTAAGCCGGATGGTGTAAAGCGCAACCTGATTGGTGAAATCATCTCGCGTTGCGAGGCCAAAGGCTATGTGGTCGCAGACCTGCGCAAGTTGACCCCATCTCGCGAACTGTTGGCTCAGCACTATGCCGAGCACGAGGGCAAACCTTTTTACGAACCACTTGTTGACTTTATGAGCAGCGGTGATGTTGTTGCCATCAAACTTCAGGGTCACCGTGTGATTGAAGGTTTCCGTTCGCTTGCCGGGGCAACCGATCCGACGCTAGCCGCGCCCGGAACTATCCGTGGTGATCTTGGACGCGACTGGGGTCTAAAAGTTCAGCAAAACCTGGTGCACGGTTCAGACTCACCTGAGTCGGCCGAGCGCGAGTTGAAGCTCTGGTTCTAAACCGAAATTACTTCCACAGCAGGTGCCACTGGTTCCAGAATCGAACGATGATCACAAAGATGATTAACAAGTCGGTCGAAAGGGTCCATAGCCAAACCCGTTGGTAAGCCAGATCAAAGAACCCAGCCATTCGAATCGGTGTCTCGATAACGCCTTCGCGAATCAAGAACAGAATCACAGTCCAGAACAACGGGATGGTCGCCGCCCAGGCGACCATGCAATAAGGGCAAAGCACACCTATAACGAAGGTGCTCTGTGTCCAAAGCCAGACGATAAACAAGAATGCCATCGTCACGCCGGTGGCAAAGACTCGCCAGAACCAAGTGGCAAATCTAGCCCCGGCCAAGATGGCCACTCCAACGGCAATAGGCGCCACGAAACCAGCTAAACCAAGCAGCGGGTTAGGAAATCCAAGCAGGCGCGCCTGAGCCGTGAGCATCACTGACTTGCACGAGATGAATGGGTTTAGGTCGCAGCTTAAGGTTGCGTTCGGGTCTGCAGCAACGTGCAATCGCTCGAGGGTCAGACTGAATGCGGCAATCCAGCCAAGGATGCCGGTCAGGATGAGAGTCCAGGCGAAACCCCGTCCAGGGTTAGGTGTCTCTTCGGTGTTTTGGTGAGATAGAGAGGTCACCTTTTCAGTATTACACGCACGGTTGGTGACATTTGTCGCTCTGGGTGTAATACTTGAAGAAGTTAAGTCGGACCACACCCGACTCGACTCAAAGTTTTAGCGAGAGTTTTAGCGTTGAAGTCACATAAGACCCATCGGGCAGTGAGTGCCGCCAAATAAAGCACATCGCATTTAGATTTGGTTGTCTGCAAAAGCAGGCAACATGGTTTACGCCCGAGGGCCTAGTGAG
>CAIPNT010000013.1 GCA_903866485.1 uncultured Micrococcales bacterium
ACAGTGGTTAGTCGCTCATCGATCATGCGAACATCTACGCTGGTTGCAGCGGCAATGGCTGCCGCTATGTCTAAGGCGTCCTGGGTCGATGCGGTCGTGTTGCCAGCCATCGAAATGGGCAGGCCAACATAAATCTCGAGCAGGTCAAACTCAGCGATTGCACTCGTTATGTGTGCAATAGTTTCTGACAACTCGTTTTGACGCGCGACATTCTGAAGTGGTGAGGCCAAGATGCCGTGAAAGTCAGAAATGGCAAGGCCGATGCGCACCTTGCCCACGTCTACCGCCAGACGTCGGCCCGTACGCACTAGGCTCCCAGTGCTCCGCGAATGGCTGCTGAAGCGTCGCCAATCTTGGTTGAATCTGAACCGCCACCCTGGGCCAGGTCATCCTTGCCTCCACCGCCACCGCCGAGAATTTGGCTTGCAGTGCGCACCAGGTTGCCGGCTTTGTGGCCAGCCAGTCGTGCTGCCTCGGTTGTTGCAACCAACACCATTGGCTTATCAGCGACAAGTGCAAACAACGCGACCACGCCACTTTCACTCGAAAGCTGGTCGCGAATTTGGGTGGCCAGGCTGCGCAAGTCTTCAACCGAGGCAAGTTCGCCAAGGTTGGCTTCAACCAGCTTGGTCGCACCAATCTGGTGGGCAGCCGAAACCAAGTCTGGAATGCGAGTGGCCAACTGGGCGGCTTGCATCTGGGCAAGTTTGCGCTGAGCCGACTTTAGCTCTTCAATGGTCGCGGTTAGGCGCTCTTCGATTTCGCCTCTCGGGCTTTTTAGTGCCTCACCAATGCGGGCGACCAGTGCACGTTCGGTAGCCAAGGCGCGGAATGCCTCGATGCCAACCAGCGCCTCGAGACGTCGCGAACCAGAGCCTACCGAAGACTCGCCGATGATCGAGACCAGTCCTACCTGCGAGCTGCGTGAAACGTGGGTTCCACCGCAGAGCTCGCGAGACCACGGGCCGCCAACCTGAATCACTCTTACGCTTTCGTCATAGGTCTCGCCAAACAGAGCCACTGCGCCCCATTGGCGTGCCTCAGGCAAGCTCATGTGTTGTGCGCTGACCGCCAGGTCGCGACGGATTGCGAGGTTGGTAACCTCTTCGATTTCGCTTCTGGTCTCTAGCGATAGCGCCTGTGCCCAGGCGAAGTCGAGACGCAAATAGCCAGGCTTGTTGTATGAACCGCTCTGCAAGGCAGACGGGCCAAGCACCTCGCGAAGTGCTGCGTGCACGATGTGGGTTCCCGAGTGAGCCTGGCAGGCCCCGAGACGCCAGTCGGCGTCAACCTCGGTCTTGGCCTTTGCGCCAACTGAAACCTCACCAGAACGAACCAAAACCTTGTGGCTGATTAGGCCCTTGACTGGCTTCTGAACGTCCAAAACTTCTAGAGAGAAACCGTCACCGTTGATGAAGCCGGCGTCTGAATCTTGACCTCCAGATTCGGCGTAGAACGAGGTTTCGTCGAGTATTACCTCGGCGATTTGGCCAGAGACCGCCACCGATGAGTCTTTGCCATCAACGATCAGGCCCAGGACACGACCCTCCGAGGCGAGTTCTTCATAACCGGTGAACTTGGTGACACCCTTCGCCCGGAAGGCCGAGTAGACCGAAAGATCTGTGCCGCCGAGCTTCTTTTCGCGGGCGTCTGCCTTGGCTCGGTCACGCTGTTCGGCCATCAGAGCCTTGAATCCGTCGCGGTCTACGCTGAGACCGGCCTCTTCGGCTACCTCAAGGGTTAGGTCAATTGGAAAACCGTAGGTGTCGTGCAATAAGAAAGCAGCGTCGCCCTTAAGCACCTGGCCACCATCCTGCTTGGCGTGAGCGATGGCTTCATCCAAGAACACGGTTCCGGCCACAAGAGTGCGCAAGAAGGTTTCTTCTTCGGCGATCGCAGTTTTCAAAATGCGGTCAAAATCGGTTTCGAGCTCTGGGTAGGCGGCCTTCATGGCCTCTTTCGAAGCGGTGAAGAGTTCGGTGAAGGTTGAGGCCTCAACGCCCAAGAGGCGCATTGCACGAACCGAGCGGCGCAGCAAACGACGAAGCACATATCCTCGACCGTCGTTCGCAGGGGTCACTCCATCACCAATCAGCATCAGCGCCGACCGAATGTGGTCTGCGACAACGCGCATGCGAACGTCATCCTCGACACTTGCACCATAGGTTTTGCCCGACAGCTTCGCGGCAAGGTCTAGAACCGGGCGAACCTGGTCAATTTCATAAAGGTTCTCTACACCCTGCATCAAGAACGCAACTCGCTCTAGACCCATTCCGGTGTCAATGTTCTTCTTCGGCAGTTCGCCAAGAATCTCGAAGTTGTCTTTGCCGGTGCCCTGGCCGCGTTCAAACTGCATGAACACGAGGTTCCAGATCTCGATGTAGCGATCTTCGTCGGCCTCTGGGCCACCCTCGCGACCGTAGGCTGGGCCACGGTCATAGTAGATCTCAGAGCAAGGTCCGGCGGGCCCTGGCTGGCCGGTTGACCAGTAGTTGTCCTTCATTCCGCGACGCTGAATGCGCTCCATCGGAATACCGGCAACATCGCGCCAAATGGCGATTGACTCGTCATCATCCTGAAAAACAGTCACCCAAAGCAGTTGTTTATCTAGTTCGAGGCCGCCTTCAGACTGTGGCTTGGTCAAAAACTCCCA
>CAIPNT010000014.1 GCA_903866485.1 uncultured Micrococcales bacterium
AGCATGACGGATGGGTTTGAGGTGTTGGTGCATGAGGTGATCGATGCGATTGCAACGTGACCGTTATTCATTGCAAAGTCTTGACCCTTCACGGCGGTCGGCTTCGAAGTGGTCTCTGAATAGCTTGGAAGAACCTTTTCGAATGCCGCCTTTGCGTCGCTCAAAACGATGCGGTCTTGAGGGCGCTTAGGGCCGGCGATTGAAGGGACAACCGTGCTGAGGTCAAGCTCTAGGTACTCGCTGAATCGAGGTTCGATGCTTGGATCGTGCCATAGGCCCTGTGCCTTGCTGTATGCCTCTACTAGGTCGATCTGCTCTTGAGGGCGACCGGTGATGCGCAAGTAGTCGAGGGTGACCTCGTCGATTGGGAACATGGCCGCGGTTGAACCAAATTCTGGGCTCATGTTTCCGATGGTTGCGCGGTTTGCCAGTGGAACCGAGCTAACGCCGGCGCCATAGAACTCAACAAACTTGCCTACCACACCGTGCTTGCGAAGCATCTCCGTGATGGTTAGAACCACATCAGTTGCTGTCACGCCAGTGGTGATTTGACCGGTTAACTTAAAGCCAACCACCTTTGGAATCAGCATTGAAACTGGCTGACCAAGCATTGCTGCCTCGGCCTCGATTCCACCCACGCCCCAGCCAAGGACGCCAAGCCCGTTGACCATGGTGGTGTGCGAGTCGGTGCCGACACAGCTGTCTGGATATGCTTGGGTTTCGCCGTTTACTTCGCGAGCCATAATGGTGCGAGCCAGGTACTCGATGTTTACCTGGTGAACGATTCCGGTGCCAGGAGGAACAACCTTGAAGTCGTCAAACGCGGTCTGACCCCAACGCAAGAACTGGTAGCGCTCACCATTTCGGTTGTATTCAAACTCCACGTTGCGCTCGAATGCATCTGGGCTTCCGGCAACGTCAATCTGCACCGAGTGGTCGATGACCAGCTCGGCAGGTGCAAGTGGGTTGATGCGCTTAGGGTCTCCACCCAGTTCGGCAACGGCCTCACGCATAGTGGCGAGGTCTACAACGCAAGGAACACCGGTGAAGTCTTGCATGATCACGCGAGCAGGAGTGAACTGAATCTCAGTGTCAGGCTCTGCGGTTGGATCCCAGTTGACCAGAGCATTGACGTGCTCGGCTGTGATGTTCGCGCCATCTTCGGTGCGCAATAGGTTTTCGAGAAGGATCTTCAAACTGTAAGGAAGCGTCTTTGCGTCTACAGAATTCAACCTAAAGATTCGGTAGGTTTTTGAACCAACAACCAGTTGGTCAGACGAACCGAAGCTATTTACTTTTGACATTAAGCCACTCCTTTGTTTGCAAGACTCTTCAAAAATACCACTTACTCGGCGTTAGTCAGGCTGCTTCGCAATAAGAGCCACGAAAGCCAAATGCAAAGAATGTAAGGCGGGTAGCCCATGGCCACTCTTGCAATGCCGATTCCGTTGAGGTCTTTGGCCAAATAGAGCGGGTATTGCACCAGCAACCGGGTTGCAAATAGTGCGGCAAACAGGCCGGTTGAAAGCGCCGATCGCTGCAAAACCTTGCGGTTTCGCCGCCACCTGAGCGGCTCGCCCCTTACAACCCCAACCAAAAAACCCAAGATCGGCCAACGCACCAAAACTGAAATTAAAAAGGCAGAGCCGTATGTGGCATCGATATAAAAACCCGGAACATAGAAATCCAGCGGATGTCCGCCGTCTCGCAGAACCATGAATGCTGCGACCGCGGTCACCAGTGAACCAGCCAAGGCCTGCAAGACGGATTTGCGACGAATCAGTTGAAACACGATGAAAAACACGACGAGCGCAGCGGCCGCAAAAGCCGCTTCAAACTTTTGATTGGTTAGTGCATAGGTGATGACAAAAACTGGGGTCGGAAGCGTGCTCTGCACCACCCCAAACCAACCGCCGACCGAAGTCTTTAGCGAATCTGCGTCTAGTCGGGCCGCACCGGCAACCTCGCGCAAGCCAAGGCGTGTTAGCGCGTCGGCCCGCTGTCGGTCATCTGTGCTCACGATTAGAAGGCCCTAGGTGGCGAAACGACGCCGCCGGGCATGTGCAAAGGCAATGATTCACGAGGTGGAAGTGGGGCTTCATCACGATATACGATGACGCTTCTAAAAATGTCGTCTATGTCAGCTGATGCCTTTGGGTCGGTGATGGCTGCCCCAGCGACCACGCCGCGCAGAAACCATTTCGGCCCGTCTACGCCTACAAACCTGGCAAAGCGCGTGCCCTCGCGTTCGCCCTTGTTATTGATCAGCGGAATTTTTGCCAACACTTCTTGACCAAGTGAACCCACCCGAGACTCGGCTGAACCGCCCTGAGCCAAAACCGCCTCCACCATTTGGGCACGCACGCTGTGCCAAAGGCCCTCAGATTTGGGTGCAGCAAAGGCCTGCAGTTGCAAGGTCGAGTCGTCATATTCAACGGTTACAGCAACCACGCGCTCGGTGCCATCTTCGACTTCAACCCGCACCTGAACACCATCGACCACTGGCAGTCGAATCGAGCCAAGGTCGAGCAGCTGCCTATCCCCGTGCACTTCTGTTGCGTCAAAGGGTCCGGCCGAAGCGCGGTCGGCCGGGGCAGACTTTTCGCTCTGATAATGCTCGGTGATGTCGTTCATGCCTATTTGGTTCCCGTCGAACCAAAACCGGAAGTTCCCCGGTGCGATCCTGGCAAGCTTTCGACCCTAATGAAGTCAGCGATCTCGATTGCCTGAATCACCAGCTGTGCGATGCGATCTCCCCTGCTAACCACAAAGTCATCCTGTGATGAGTTATAAAGAGTAACTGCAATCTCGCCGCGGTAGCCGGCATCGACCGTGCCAGGCGCGTTTAGAACGGTAATTCCATGCTTAGCCGAAAGGCCGCTTCTAGGATGCACCAGGCCGACGTAGCCGTCGGGAAGTGCGATTGAAACACCGGTCTTTACCGTGAGGCGACCCATGGCCGGAACGACTGCGTCTTCTGCGGCGCGAAGGTCGGCTCCGGCGTCACCCGGCTGTGCATAAGTAGGTTCTAAGCCTGGTTCGGCTACAAGCAATACAGGAAGTTTTTTAGTCACGGTAAGAGCGTAATCTAAGAGGATGAATGAACAGCACAGCGAATCACCATTCAACGAGTGGCTTCTCCCACGCTTCTCCAGTTTTCTTCCGGTTTTGCTCATCTATCCGACGCTATGGCTAACCTTTTTGCCGATTGATGAGACAGTTGGCGTGATTTCGGGTGTCGCTGTCACGGCTTTGGTGCTGGCCATGATGATCGGCAACGCTCCCAACATCAAGGTGTCTGACGGTTGGTTGCAGCTGGGCAAGGCCAAAATAGAGATCAAATATATTTCTACAATCGAATTGATCTCTGAAGAGGACAAATTTGCCGTGCGTGGTCGCTTGCTCGATTCGCGAGCCCACATATTTTTTCAAGGATCAGTCAAACCGCTGATCAAGATAAACCTCGATGACCCGCAGGATCCAACGCCGTATTGGCTGTTTTCTACTCGTAGACCTGAGCAGTTAGCTAAAGCTCTGGGCTTTTAGCTTTCACACTCGATGCAAACCTTGCCATACTTGCCCTTTTTGGCAGACAGCAAAGAGTGGTGCTTCACAATGAAGCACTCGCTGCAAGTGAATTCATCGTCTTGAGGTGGTAACACCACTACATCAAGGTCTTCAGAGACAACGTCAGGAATGGCAAAACCTTCACCGTGCTCAGACTCATCTGTGTCGACAAGACCGGCAAGTTTGTCAGGCGTGCGCTCTTTGATGGCCTCAATCGACTCGGTGTCGTCGTCGTTCTTTCGAGGTGCATCGTAATCGGTGGCCATTCGCCTACCCTTTCGGTTCAGTATCGTGAGGCGTGCATAGTGTGCAACAAATATTTGCTAATAGCAACCTTGCAACGCCATAACAGTCAAAATAGTGCCAAGTTGGCAGAAATCGGGTGACGGCGCGCCTAGTGCATACACAACAAATAGCTCTTCCGAGTGGCAAACTGATTGCTAAGCGAAAGGACGAGGACATGAACGACATTAGATTCGTCAACTCGGATGGTCAGTTTCTAAAACTTGAGACTCAAAACGGTGAGTCTTTTCAACTTGTCATCGATGACGCGCTGAAGTCGGCAATCAAGCGCGACACGCTTCCGAAGTTAGATGACGTCACCATCACCCCGCGTGAAATTCAGGACGCCGTGAGGGCTGGAGCCAGCCCCCAAGAGCTGGCCGATTTGCATGGGGCGCCATACGAATATGTCGAAAAGTTTGCCCAGACTGTTATCGACGAGATTGGTCACATTGTTGCTAGCGCTCAAACCGTTCGCATAGCCATCGCCGCTGATAAGTACAGCGATGCCACCCAGATGGAGTTTCGTGAGGTTTTGCACGCACGCATTCAGAATCTCGGCGGCAGCAACCTAATCTGGAATGCCTCGAAGCAAGAATTCGAGCCATGGCAGGTGACCGTAAGTTTTGACATGGACGGGGCATCGCGCCTGGCTTTGTGGTCGTTTGACCCGCGCAAGCTTGCCTTGAGCCCTGAAAACGAGCAGGCTGTAAAGCTCTCTAGCGGCGATCAGGGTGTCCACATCGTGGCGCAAAAGCTTCGCCAGGTGGAGCCTGAGGTAATTTCTGTTAGAGACTTTCAACTCACCGAGGTAATCGAGTTTCCATCTGTTGTCGAACTTGAACCTGCCACGGCCACTCTAAAAGTGGTTAGCCCGATCGAACAGCTAACTCGAAAGAGCGTTGAAGCAGCAACCGAGACTTCAGCCGAAACCAGCGAGTCGCTTAGTGCCACCGCTGATTTGCTCGAGGCACTTCGTCGCAAACGAGCCGAGCAACCTGTTGCAACCGCAGCGGTCGAACCTGCCAACTTCGAGGCCGAAGAGCCAATGGTTGAGCAAGAGGCCGCTGAATATGCACCCGCACCAGCGACAAGCTCAAACGCCACGCCGGCCGCCAAGAAGGGCAGACCAAGCATGCCGAGCTGGGATGAAATCGTGTTTGGAACCAAGACCGACGATTAGGCAAAACTGCCAAAGCGCAGCAGAGGAACCTGCAACTCGCTCGGACTGATTCCTCCGTGTTGGCCGATCATCCGCAGGCTCTGCGGCTTGCAGAAGCCTCGGTGATAGCAGGCATAACCTTCGAGACTAACCAAAAAAAGGTCGGGCAACTTATCTGCGTTTGCGATAGTCGCAGAGTCATACCAGCCAGCTGCAATGAGGTCACCTGCCGTGGCCACAATCACCCGAAGGTCAAGTGCTTCGACTAGCTGCTCTTTGGCAACTGAAGCCGCTTCGGGGCTGCTGAAATAAAGGAAGTTGCAGCGTGGGTCGCCGCCGACGGAAATCAGACCTTCGATTTCAAACTCATCCAGCATGACTTGGTTTTCTGGCTGCACGTCTACGATTCCATGATCTGCGGTCAAAAGCATGCCACAGTCGGCTGGCAGCATTGCCGCAAGGGATTTGATCGCGGCGTCGAGGTCTTCGAGTTTGTTGAGCCACTGCATCGAGCCAACACCGAGGCTGTGCGCAGTTTGATCAAGCTCGGGAAAATACAAATAGCTCAGTGAACGCTGCCTCGATTTGAGCTGCGCAGCTGCCGTGCTTACTCGTTCGTCAAAGCTGCGGGCCGCCAAATACTCGGTTCCGCGCATGTTCAGTCGAGTGAAACCGCTGTCTGCATACTCTCCCGGGCCGATTGCATAGGCTGCGACGCCTTTAGACTTTGCTCGCTCGGCGACGGTCTCATTCGGTTGCCAGCGTTCTGGAATTGCCTCGTGGTTCCAGCCGCTAAGCATGTTCACCGCAGCGGAACTTTGCCTATCAAAAACCTGATAGCCAAGGATGCCGTGCCCCGCGGGGCTCAGTGCGGTGCCAAAACTCGTGATCGCAGCAGCGGTCGTCGACGGAAATACCGTATTGATGCTCTTTGACGCGGCAAGCATCGTGTTTAGAAATGGCGCGTGACCGGCAGCTTTGCGCAAGTTCTCGCTTCCAAGGCCGTCGACCAAAACTACGCAGGCGGAACGAGTCTTCTTTAGGGCAAGTCGGTTGTCTTGGCCCGTGATGGCGCCTAGCGCACTGATAAACACATCGGAAAGCCTCCCAAGTGTTTTGGGTGCGGCAGGTAGCATCGTAGGCATCACCAATAGTCTGCCACAGCAGGCAACAAGTCCCAGAGAGCCCATGAAAAACGAGTTCCCCGAAGAGCACCGCATCGTCGACATCGAACTGTCGAAAGAGATGCAGGAGTCGTTTCTCGAATAGTCCTACTCGGTCATCTATGCCCGAGCCCTGCCTGACGCCCGTGATGGCCTAAAACCGGTGCACCGTCGCATCGTTTATCAGATGGGCGAAATGGGTCTTCGACCTGAGAAGGGGCATGTTAAGTCGGCCCGTGTCACCGGCGAGGTTATGGGAAAGCTTCATCCACACGGTGATGGCGCCATTTATGACGCACTTGTTCGAATGGCTCAGCCATTTAGTCTTCGAGTGCCGCTCATAGATGGCCACGGAAACTTTGGCAGCCTGGATGACGGCCCGGCAGCGGCCCGTTATACCGAGGCAAAACTGTCACAGGCCGCAATGCTCATGAACGATGGATTAGACGAAGACGTCGTCGACTTCAAGCCAAACTATGACGCGCAGCTGTCAGAACCCGAGGTGCTTCCGGCAGCATTTCCGAACCTGCTGGTCAACGGCGCAAGCGGCATCGCGGTTGGCATGGCAACTAACATGCCTCCACACAACATGCGCGAGGTCATCGCTGCGGCTCGCTTCTTGCTAGAGAATCCGCAGGCCAACACCGAAGACTTGATGCGCTATGTGCCCGGGCCAGACCTGCCAAACGGCGGCATAATCATGGGCCTTGATGGCGTGCGTGACGCTTATGAAACCGGGCGTGGCGTGTTCAAGACCCGAGCTCGCGTGAGTGTAGAAAGCGTGTCACCGCGCAAGTTGGGTCTGGTTGTCACCGAATTGCCTTACCTGGTTGGTCCTGAGAAGGTCATCGAAAAAATTAAGGATGGCGTCAACAGCAAAAAATTGCAGG
>CAIPNT010000015.1 GCA_903866485.1 uncultured Micrococcales bacterium
GAACCTCCTGTTGTCACTCGGCCTGCTTTTGATGATGAGGGTGCTCTTGGTCTTAGTTGGTGTGCTTTTAGGTCTTTCTAGAGCGCGTCGTGGCTGAATAAATTGCCTTGCCGACACTGATTTGTGCGGAGCAAGTGCAGTCTAGGAAGATCAAGCCGCCTTTCCAATTTGGAACGTTTTGCAGATCGACCACCAAGAAAATGGCCCCGACATTGTCGGGGCTTTTCTTTTGTTTGGTTACTTGATCTTGAGGGTCTTCGCCGTAGCGGCGAGCGAAGCCGCCGCGATCTTAGGGTCTGCCGACAACTTGGTGCCAAAACTAGGAATGATGGTGCTCAACTTCGAGCGCCAACCATCAAATTCGTGAGCAAAGCTGCGTTCAAGCACCTGAAGCATGACAAATACAGCAGTTGACGCACCAGGTGAAGCGCCTAAAAGCCCTGAGATTGAGCCATCGGCCGAAGTGATTACCTCGGTGCCAAACTGAAGCACTCCGCCTTTCTTGCGGTCTTTCTTAATCACCTGGGCGCGTTGGCCGGCATCCAGCAGGCGCCAATCCTCGGCCTTAGCCTCGGGCATAAACTCAAGCAGAGACTCAAACTTCTTTGCCTTTGACTTGACCAACTCACCAACCAAATATTTGATCAACGGAAAATTGCCTAAACCGACGGCAATGTATGGAATCAGGTTTGCAGGGCGAAGTGAACCCGGTAGGTCAAAAATCGAACCGTTCTTCAAGAACTTTGGGTTGGCGGTGGCATAGGGGCCGAAAAGCAAACTGGCCTGACCATCAACAACGCGCGTGTCAAGGTGTGGCACCGACATCGGCGGGGCACCGACACTAGCCTGCGAATAAACCTTGGCTTTGTGCTTTGCCACCAATTCAGCATTGTCGGTGCGCAACCACTGGCCACCAACAGGAAAGGTTCCGTAGCCCTTAGCTTCGCCGATGCCCGACTTCTGAAGCAGCTTGAGTGCCCAACCTCCTGCACCAACAAAGACAAACTTGGCCTTGCGAAACTTCTTTTGGCCGGTGCGAGCGTCAACGATCGTCACTTCCCAGCCATCCTTGGTCTTGTTGAGGCTCTTAACCTCTTGTGAAGTCTCAACCGCAACGCCATTCTTGCCTAGGTAGGCGAGCAATTGGCGGGTAATAGAACCAAAATCAACGTCGGTTCCAGAGTCGATGAAGGTTGCTGCAATTGGTGTCTCCGACTTGCGTCCCTCGATAAGCAAGGGAGCCCACTTTGCGATTTGCTTTGGGTCTTCGGAATATTGCATTCCAGCGAAAAGAGGCTCACTCTTGAGCGCCTCAAAGCGTCGCTTCAAGTAGTCAACATCCTCGGCACCTTGCACGAAGGTCATGTGAGGAGTCGGGTTGATGAAACTTGACGGTTCGCCGAGAATCTTCTTATCGACCAGATAAGACCAGAACTGTCTTGAAAGCTGAAATTGCTCGTTGATGGCCACGGCCTTAGCGGTGCTTGGCAGACTTCCATCCTTGGTGTCTGGCATGTAGTTCAGCTCGCAGAGCGCCGCGTGGCCGGTGCCGGCGTTGTTCCATGGGTTAGAGCTTTCAAGAGCGGCCTGGGGCAATCGCTCAAAGATCTCGATTTTTAGCTTCGGAGCCAGAAGCTTTAAAAATGTGCCAAGGGTGGCACTCATGATGCCCGCGCCTACGAGGATTACATCTGGATTCTCTGAATTACTCACCATAAAAGCATAACTGCGTGGCTCTCCAAAAAACCCTAGGCCAAGTGGGTGCCGACCAGGTTGCCGATGACAAAGGTCACACCCATTGTGAGCAGCGAAACTGCGAGGTTTCGAATCACCGAGCGACCAAGTCGTGCACCGCCGATTTTGGCGCCGACATAGCCAGTTATTGCGAGTGCGATAACCACCGCGACGATTGTTGCCTGGTTGCGAAACTGCTGCCAAGGGCCAATCATGGCTAGCAGCGGAAGCACCGAACCACCGGCGAACGAAACGAACGATGAAATTGCAGCGGCCAATGGGCTGACGTGCTCGCCCTCGGTGATTCCGAGTTCGGCGTCGGCGTGCGCCTTCAAGGCATCCTTGGCGGTCAACTCTTCGGCAACCTGCTTGGCAAGTTCAAAACTCAGACCCTTCTCTTCGTAAAAAAGAGCCAATTCGCGAAGTTCGGCATCAGGGTTGGCCTTTAAGCTTCGACGCTCTTCTTCGAGTGCCGCGATCTCGCTATCTTTTTGAGCGCTAACCGAGGTGTATTCACCACCGGCCATAGAGATTGAACCCGC
>CAIPNT010000016.1 GCA_903866485.1 uncultured Micrococcales bacterium
CCTGGCCCACGGCGAGCGCACTAGTTTGCTTGGCAATCTCGGCCTTACCGGCAATGATCTGGGCCTGGTTGGCGAGCAACGCATCGATTTGCGCCTGAGGGGCAGAAGCGGCCTTCGCTTGAGCAATGCCAGCCTGCACCTGTGCCAGCTGACCGGCCAAGGTCTTGGCCGCGGAGGCAAGCTTAAGCTTGCCGGCGTCTAGCTGTTTCTGGCTGGCAACCAAAGTTGCCTTGCCTGCGTCTAGTTTGGCCTGAGCAGACTTGAGATCAGCTGGAGCCGAAGCCAATTTGGCTTGCCCTGAGGCTAGGTCGCTGCGGTTCTTATCTAGCGAGGCCTGGGTCACAAACGGGTCTCGAACGCTGCTTAGCACCGGTTGCTTTTGCACATCTGCTAGCAGGCTGGCAATTGCTGTCTTATCTGAAGCGCTGAATGACTGACCGTCGGTCTTGTGCAAGACCACCTGGGCAGACCCGTTGGTTGCTGCCGGAAACGACTTTTGCAGGTCGTCAATAACAACCTGCGATGGGGTTCCTGGCAGCGACATCGTGGTCGAGAGCTTGCCAGCAAAGTTGGCCATCAAGCCGATGGTTGCGCCGAGAATCAAAATCCAGCTAATGATGACCAACCACGAACCCTTTGCCGAGAGTTGACCGAGCTTATAAAGAAGATTTGCCATCGAAGACCTTTGAGAAAGACTGCTCAGACGCCATTGGAGAGCAATAAAAGAACGTGAGATACCTCACACCTCAATGTTAACCAGACCACGCCCGAGTCATTCCCAAGAATCTAGACTGAAGGCATGAAGTTCAACAGCGACGTTACAACTTTGATCGCGCTATTCGCGATTGTCAGCCCCATCACATCCCTGCCGGTATTTTTGAGCCTCACCAGCGAAATGACCAAGACTCAACGTCGCGTAACGGCATTGAAAACCGCGGCAGTGGCGGGGCTCACGTTGATCATCGCCTATTTCTTGGGCGACCTGATCTTGCGATCACTCAGCATCGACATGAACTCGTTTCGAATCGCCGGTGCTTTTGTGATTTGCGCCTACGGCTGGTCGATGGTGATGGGCAAGAAGCCGCGCGAGGTTAAGGCAGCTCCGGGTGGTGCCGCGGTGGTTCCGCTGGCTATTCCGATGATGGCTGGGCCTGGAGCGATTGCCACCGTGATTGCCCTTGGCAACAGCGCCGACGGAATCGTTCGCATCTCTAACCTCGTGATTATCCTTGCGTTGTCTGCCCTGACCGGAATTTTGCTGCTTGCCGCCGAACCCGTCGAACACCTGCTTGGTGACAATGGGCTAATGGTGGTCACACGAATCTTTGGCCTGCTATTGCTTGCCATCGGCATCTCAACCGTGATCTCGGCAATCTCGGCCGCTTTTCCGGGTTTGACCCGCTAAAAAAATCATGGCATTCACCGACACCGACCACCTGATTGCGGCCGAACAGGCGCTGCGCGAGGCCAAGGCCGTGCTGCGGATTTTTGAGCGCATCGAACCCGATGACCCGCGGCCGCGCAAGGCGCTAGAGGCATTAACCGCATGGATGAAGGGCGAGCTGGGCGTGACCGATGTGCGCCAGGCAGCTTTTGACGCTCACGAAGCCGCTCGCGATGTTGGCGACGAAGCGGCAAGGTTTGCCGCTCGGGCATGCGGGCAGGCGGCATCTGTGGCGCACGTGATAACGCATGCACCACACGCAACCCGGTATGCCGAAAAAGCCAAATCGGCGTCGATCAGCTGACTCGCTCGCTTTTGCCTCGCAGCAGCGGCGAAATTGCGATATTGTTTTAGATAAGTCCGCGCAATGACGAGCGAACAGAGCCAGCTATCTTTCATGGCCAACTCGTCAAAACTCCCCACTTACCCACTTCATAAAGAGGTTTAGGAAAATCATGACCGCATCAGCAAATATCGGAGTCGTCGGACTCGCAGTAATGGGTTCAAACTTGGCTCGCAACCTTGCCAGCCGCGAAGGCAACACCGTTGCCATCTATAACCGCTCAGTTGAGCGCACCGACCTGCTAATGGCCGAGCACCCCGAAGCCGGTTTCATTGCCAGCGCAACCATCGACGAGTTCGTTGCCTCGCTAGCCAAGCCACGCACCGCAATCATCATGGTTCAGGCCGGCAAGGGCACCGACGCTGTTATCTCACAGCTTGCCGAGCGCTTCGAGCCAGGCGACATCATCGTTGACGGCGGCAACGCACTGTTCACCGACACCATTCGTCGCGAAAAAGACGTTTCGGCCAAGGGCATCAACTTCGTTGGCGCGGGCATCTCTGGTGGTGAAGAAGGCGCACTCAAGGGCCCTTCGATCATGCCTGGTGGTTCAGCAGAGGCTTACAAGACCCTTGGCCCAATCCTTGCTTCAATCGCCGCGGTTGCCGAAGGCGAGCCTTGCGTTACCCACGTTGGCACCGATGGTGCTGGCCACTTCGTGAAGATGATTCACAACGGCATCGAGTATGCCGACATGCAGCTAATCGCCGAGGCCTACGACATTCTTCGCCAGGCCGGCGCCTACTCGCCTGCTGAGATCGCAGATATCTTCAACGAGTGGAACAAGGGCGACCTTGAGTCATTCTTGATCGAGATCACCGCTGAAGTTCTAAAGCAGGTAGACGCCAAGACTGGCAAGCCGCTAGTTGACGTCATTCTTGACCAGGCTGGCTCAAAGGGCACCGGAGTTTGGACTGTTCAGACCGCTCTGAACCTGGGCACCCCGGTTTCGGGCATCGCCGAGGCAGTGTTCGCCCGTTCGCTTTCATCACAGGCAGCGCAGCGCGCAGCCGTTGACGGCCTGCCAGCAGATGCAATCGCTTGGACCATCGCCGACAAGGCAGCGTTCGTCGAAGACGTGCGTCGCGCACTTTATGCATCAAAGCTGGTTGCCTACGCACAGGGCTTCGACGCCATCCGCGCCGGCGCCAAAGAATACGGATGGAACATCAACCTGGGTGCGGTTTCAAAGATCTGGCGCGGCGGTTGCATCATCCGTGCTCAGTTCTTGAACCGCATCGCAGACGCCTACGATAAGAACCCAGAGCTTCAGTCGCTTATCTTTGACCCATTCTTCAAGCAGGCAGTTGCTAACTCGGTGGTCTCATGGCGCCAGGTTGTTGCTAACGCATCGCTAGCCGGAATCCCAGTTCCTGCGTTCGCCTCATCACTTTCTTACTATGACGGCCTGCGCTCACCTCGCCTATCGGCTGCCCTAGTTCAAGGTCAGCGCGACTTCTTCGGCGCACACACCTACAAGCGAGTCGACATGGATGGAACCTTCCACACACTGTGGTCTGGCGACCGTTCAGAGGTTGAACAGGCCCCTTCGACCCACTAATAGACTGGTGGCATGAAGCCACAGAAAAGCCCCGGATGGGTGTTCAGCTATATCTTGCTGGGCATAATCTGGGGCTCTTCTTTTTTGTTCATCATGGAGTCGCTGAAGACTTTCAGCCCAATCGCAATTGCGTTTTGGCGCACCGCAATCGGCGCTCTTACCCTGGTCGTGATTTTGACTTCGCAAAGGGTTTCGATGCCCAAGTCACTAAAACATTGGGGTCTGCTCTGGGCTAGCGGGCTGCTGATGAGCGGTATCCCCGCAGTTCTGTTTGGCTTCGCCGAGCAGCACGTTTCGAGCGCGCTGGCGAGCATCATGAACGCCAGCACCCCAGTGTTCACCGTTTTGGCAATCATGATTGCCTTCAGAGCCGAAAAACCTAAGCCACAGGTAGTCGTTGGGCTTGGCCTCGGCTTGATAGGCGTTTTTGTAGTTCTCGCCATCTGGCAAGGTTTCGGCGATAACGACCCGCTGGCTGTCGGAGCGTTGCTTTTGGCTGTGACCTTCTATGGTTTCGGCAGCCCATTTGTTCGCAAATTTATTGAACCGCTAGGGCTTGACCCGAAGACTGCCGTGTTTGGGCAGGTGTCAACCTCGGCACTTACCCTTTTGCCGCTTTATCTTGCTGGTCCGCTCACCATCGCTGCTCCAAGGTTCGAATCCATTGCCTCAATCTTGGCCCTCGGCATCGTGGGCACCGGGCTGGCCTACGTTCTTTATTACCGCCTACTAGCCACGGTTGGTAGCCCGATCGCCAGCGCGGTAACCTACCTAACCCCGGTAGTCGGCGTCGCGATCGGAGTTTTGCTTCTGCACGAAACCATCACCTGGCACGAGCCCCTCGGCGCTGTCATCATCATCTTTGGGGCCGCCGTGGCACAGGGCAGATTCAACCGATTTTTGGTCAAGAAGTGAGCCGGATCACCGACTTTGCCCGCTCGGCAAAGATTGACATAGTTCTGATTGGCGCCGCGATGGTTTGGGGAGCGAGCTATCTGGCGGCCAAAGACCTGATAGCCAACCAAAGCTTGTGGGGCATGATGGCGATCAGATTTGGAAGCGCAGGCGTCATCCTGCTGTTGATTCGTGCTTTCAAACCGGTGAAGTTTTCAATGACGGAGGTTTGGGTCGGTTCTGCTGTCGGTGCCGGGCTGGCCGCGGTTATGACGCTCGAAACCAACGGGATTCACCTAACCACGGCCACAAATGCTGGCCTGATCATCAGCCTTTCAATTATTTTTACACCGATTATCGAGGGCTGGCTGCGCAAGTTTTGGTTGCCAAAAAACTTCTTTGTGGCCGCCGTTGGCGCCATCATCGGTGTTGCATTCTTGGTCGGCGGAAATGGGCTTCACCAGCCGAATCTGGGCGACCTGCTAATGTTTGGCGCAGCGATTTTGAGAGCCCTCTATCAAGTGTTTCAGGGCAGCCTAACGGCTGAAAAGAGTTTGACCACAATCAACTTGACCATTTTTCAGACTCTAGGTGCGGGACTTATCTTTTTTGTGGTCGATGCCGGGGGAGCTATCAGGGCCGCGCAAAACTATGGCGCTAACGAGTGGCTGCTGTTGGCTTTTTTGGTGCTGTTTTGCACCGTCTATGGCTTCTTTGCAATGATGTGGGGCATTCGCAAGACCTCGGCTTCTCGAATCGCCTTGTTGCAGGGCACCGAGCCGGTTTGGGCAGTGCTGATTGCCATGGTTTTTGGCGGCGAGCAGTTAACTTGGGTTGGGGCCATTGGTGCCGCGCTGATTATCGCCAGCTGCTATTGGGGCCTCGGCATCGAGCAGCGCGCTAGGCTTTTGCGGGCCAGTGCGAAGCCGCCCATTCAGCCTGAGCGGTAATCGTAAGCGAAGGGTTGACTCCTGGGTTGGCCGAAATCGTCGAACCATCAAAGATATGCATTCCAGGTACGCCGAAGACCTGTAGGTGCTTGTCAACAACTCCACCGTTGGCATCGGCCGCAATAGTTGCGCCGCCCAAGAAGTGGGCCGTCAGTGGAATTCCAAATGGGTCACCAATAACAGCCCCTGGCGTGGCCCCGATGTCGGCGGCCAAGTCGCGAGCCACCTCATGCCCCTTCTGAACCCAGGCCGGGTTCGCCTCGCCATAACCCTGC
>CAIPNT010000017.1 GCA_903866485.1 uncultured Micrococcales bacterium
AAAATCTTGCCAATCGATGGCGTCAGCGCTTCTCTGGTTAGGCCAACCAACACGGTGCGCTTGCCCTCACGAAGGTCGTCGCCTGCCGGTTTTCCGGTGACTGCCGGGTCGCCAAAGACACCGAGGATGTCGTCTCGAAGTTGAAAGGCCATGCCAAGCGGAATTGCGAATGCAGAAAGGCTTCGCAACAATCCAGGTTCGGCGCCGGCGAAGGCGGCACCAATCAACAGGGGAGCCTCGATGGTGTATTTGGCAGTCTTGTAGAGCATCACTCGGTTGGCTCGACCAACGGCCTCGTCAATCGGTCGGGTGGTTGCTGCGTTTTCTTCGAGCACATCTAGGTATTGCCCAGCCATGACTTCAACGCGCATCTTGCTGAACTCGGTGCGGCAGGCAGATTCAATCTCTGGGCTAGGGGCGTGAAGCAGCGCATTGCCAAAGATTTCGCTGCTCCAGCCAAGCATTAGGTCACCCACCAACACTGATCCGGCCACGCCGAATCGCTCTGGGCTGCCCGCCCAGCCCGATGCCGAGTGCAGGGACTCAAAGCGCTTGTGCACTGCTGGTGCGCCGCGACGGGTGTCTGATTGGTCGAGCAGGTCATCGTGCACCAAAGCTGCCGCGTGAAACATTTCAAGTGAGGCTGTGATGCCAACCATTGCTTCGGCAGAGGCCTTGCGCTGCGCTTCGGTTTGCGCCACGTCTGTGGTGCCCAGCGCGCCAGCCCAAGACCAATAGCAAAAAAGCGCTCTGAATCGCTTGCCACCCTGAAGCAAGTCTTTGGTGTAGTCGACCACGGGAGTCAGGTCGGGCGAGATGGCGCTGAAATCGGCTCGACGTTCGTCGCAAAATTGGTCTAGATGCTCTTGAACGAGCTCTAACAGCACCTTGGATTCACTCACAGCAATAGCCTAGCCTTTCTGCCCGTTTACATAGCCAACTCTTGGTCGTAGGCTTGAAGCAATAGCGGAGGAACAAATGGCACTATCTGAGCGTGAGCAGCGACTGCTCGACGAGCTTGAAAAGGGTCTCTATGAGACCGACGCCAACTTTGCCAGCAAGATTGCGGGTTCAACTGCGCGCACCCCGGCCAAGATGGTTGGCGGCATTGCCCTGTTTTTGATCGGAGTCTCGCTGCTGGTGTTTTCGGCCATCATCCAGACGGCAGCATTTGGCGTCTTGGCTTTTTTGCTAATGGTCTCGGGTTTGGTTGTTGCCAGCTCTAACCTCAAAGTCGACCCAAGCTCTGCGCCGGTCGCCGACAAGTCAAAAGCCGCTCGAAAAAACATTTTTGAAGAGCGCTGGGAAAAGCGCCGCGGTGAATAGCGGTCAAAGCTTCTCGGCATAGACCGATATCACCCATAAACCCCAGAAATGGGGTCTTTTTTTTGCCAAATTTTATCCAAATGCCCCCATTTCCCTCCACTCGTTATATCCCTGTTATTTATTGGTAATTGCGACACGCCGAGGGTGAAATTTTGGGCAAAATATTAGATATGTGGAACGAAGTGGGGTAAAGTGGAGTAAAGCGGAATTTCGATGGTCAGAAAGGGGGAAACGATGCTTCTAGGTCAGCACTCACCAAAGTTGGATGAAAAGGGTCGCGTTATCCTTCCGGCCAAGTTTCGCGAAGAACTTCAGGGTGGCCTCGTTATAACTCGCGGCCAAGACCGCTGCCTCTTCGTTTTCAGCGCTGCCGAGTTTGCCCTGGTAAACGACAAGATTCGTCAGGCTCCGGTAACCAACGCGGAAGCCCGCAACTACCTAAGAATTTTTCTTTCTGGCGCGTCTGATGAGCAGCCAGACAAGCAGGGCCGCGTTACCATCCCGGCAACCCTGCGCCAGTATGCAGGGCTCGACAAAGAGCTAGTCGTCATCGGTGTCGGCAACCGTGCCGAGATCTGGGACGCCAAGGCCTGGAACGATTTCTTGCAAACCCACGAAGCCTCCTTCTCAAATGTGTCGGAGGAGGTGATTCCGGGACTCTTCTAGCCTGTGGCTAGATCTCCACCCGTTCATAACCGCTAAAAACCAAGCTGGCGGCGAATGGATGGGGTTCTAGTAACAGGATCCGCCCGGAACCTAATGTCAAAGAAGATCTCTGAACTACACGCTCCGGTGACCCTGGAGCGCTGTATCGAACTCTTGGCTCCAGCACTTGAGGCCGACGGTGCAGTTTTTGTCGATGGCACCCTTGGTCTGGGCGGCCACAGCGAGGCTTTTCTTGAGCGATTTCCCAAGTTGACACTGGTCGGTATTGACCGTGACACCAACGCCCTTGCTCTTGCCGGTCAACGTCTTGAGCGCGTCGCAGATCGAATCCACCTCGTGCACGCCGTCTACGAAGAGATCGAGGATGTTCTCGAAGACCTCGGTATTGCAGCCGCCAACGGCATCCTGCTTGACCTAGGTGTTTCATCGATGCAGCTGGATGAAGCCGACCGCGGTTTCGCATACAGCTACGAGGCGCCGCTAGACATGCGCATGGATTCTACTCAGGGCCAAACCGCCGCAGAAATCGTCAATGGCTATGCCGAAAAAGACTTGGCTCGCATCTTCAAGGAATACGGTGAAGAGCGATACGCGAAGGGAGTGGCCAAGGCCATCGTTGATGCTCGTCGCGAGGCGCCATTCGAAACCAGCACCCAGCTGGCCGCGCTAATTGCAAGGGTCATCCCGTTCATCCCAGGCAAGAGCAAGGGGCACCCGGCAAAGCGCGTTTTTCAGGCGCTGCGCATCGAGGTTAACGGCGAACTTGAGGTTTTGGTTCGCACCATGCCTGCCGCCATCGACTCGCTCGCGTTAGACGGCCGCATTGTGGTCTTGTCTTATCACTCACTAGAAGACCGCATCGTCAAGCAGGCCTTGGTCGCGGCAGCAACTTCATCTGCTCCACTCGAGTTGCCATTTGAACTTCCTGAGCACGCCCCGGTTCTTCGCCTTTTGGTTAAGGGCGCTGAGGCGGCAACCCCTGAAGAAGTAGCAGTTAACCCTCGCGCCGCATCGGTTCGTTTGCGTGCTGCAGTAAAGATCCGGAGAGCAGCATGAGCACCATTCGCCTAAGCCAGTCACCACGCGCGGTTCGCCAAGAGACGGCAAGTGTCAGCCTTCGCGCCATCGGCTTCAACGGTCTTACCCGCTCACGCTCGAGCCGTGTCATCGTGGCAACCATCACACTCGGTGCTTTGACCATAGCTCTGCTAAATCTGCTATTGCAGATTGCATCTTCTAGCGCGGTTTATGAACTTTCAAGCCTGCAGATTCAGCAGCGTTCGTTGGCCACCACCACTCAGATTCTTGGACAGCAGGTTGACTCACTTGCTTCAGACCAGAACCTTGCCAATGCAGCGCAGAAGTTAGGCATGATTTCTAACGCCAACCCGGTATTTCTTCGTCTTGCCGACCAGACAGTGCTTGGCAAGCCAACCGCAGCCCTGGGCACCGATGGCCGAGTTTCTAGCAACCTAGTGGCAAACTCGGCGCTTGTTGCCACTTCTAACTTGACCGACCTAACCGCAGCAACCGCCTCAAACGGCTCGGCAACCACACCCGCGATGACAGCAGGCACCGGTTCAATTCCTCAGGCAGCCGGATTGGTTCCTGTGAAGTCGAATGTCGTTACCTCGGGTTCGACAGTTGTTTCGGTAGTTTCTTCTAATGGCGGCATTCCAGCGTCGCCTACTCACTAAAGCAAGGCAGGTCGGCGGATGACATATCTGACGCCGGGCGACCCTAAGCGAAGAGCCAAGCGTGTGCGCTGGCTGCTCGTCATAGTTCTTGCGATCTTCGCCTTCAGGCTCATCGACCTGCAGATTGTCGAAGCCCCTAAGATCGACGCAATTTCTTATTCAAACCGTGCCGTAAGTCGTGTCTTGCCAGCCTTCAGGGGCGAAATCATTGACAACGCCGGCAAGGTTTTGGCTCGAACTATTTATAAATATGATGTCAATGCGGCACCCGATATTGTTGGTCCGTTTGTGCACAAGTCAAACGGACAAGACATCAATGTCACCGTTGATCAGGCCGCGGGTCAAATCGCATCGTTGCTCGGAATGCAACAATCTGAGGTTATGGCCAAGATCATTGGCACCACCAAGTATTCGCAGATTGCCAAGGCCGTCGACGCATCGACCTATCTGGCCATTAAAAACCTTGGCATTCCATGGCTGTTTTTTGACCCTAGACCTTCACGCGTTTATCCGAACGGTGCCACCGCTGGCAACATCCTTGGCTTTCTAGACCCCGATGGCAACCCCCTCGAAGGAATTGAGCTCGCGCAGAACAGTTGCCTGGCCGGCAAAGATGGCGAAGAGACCTATGAAAAAGGTGTTGATGGCATCCGCATTCCTGACAGCGCGGTAACCACCAAGGCAGCCGTGCCCGGCAAAGAGATCAAGTTGACCATCAACTCTGACCTGCAATATTTTGCCCAGCAGATTTTGACTGCCAACGTGGCCAAGCTGAAGGCCGACTGGGGAACCGCGATTGTCATCGATGCCAAGACCGGCAATATCTTGGTCGCTGCCGATGCGCCAACCTATGACCCGAACAACCCGAGCGCAAGCCCAGCCGATAACCGTGGATCGCGTGCCTTCAGAACGTCGTTCGAGCCTGGCTCAACCATGAAAATGGTCACTGCTGCAACCGCAATTGACACCGGCAAGGTTACGCCGGAGACCCATTTTTATGCCCCATACGGTCTTACCATTCCGAATTCCAACGGTTACCGTGTCACAGACAGCGAGGTGCACCCAACCTCCAAGTTGACCGTTGCAGGTGTGCTTCGTGACTCGTCAAACACCGGTGCCATGCAGATCGGCAACCTGGTGCCTTGGCAGACCCGCTATGCCTACCTGCAGAAGTTCGGCATCGGTTCGAAACCCGGGTCAGGTTTTCCGGGTGAAAGCGCCGGCTTGCTTAACACCACCACGACCTGGTCAAACGACATCGTGAAGCGCTATGTGTCGACATTCGGTCAGGGCATTTCGGTAACACCCCTGCAGTCTGCGATGGCATACCAGGCAATCGCGAATAACGGCATTCGCCTGCAACCAAATCTGGTTCAGGGATGCGTTGACGCATCTGGCATCATGACACCTGTGGTGCCAACTAAGGCTCCGGTGCGAGTCGTCAGCGCTGCAACCGCAAGGTCGACCATGGACATCCTCGAAAAGGTAGTCGAGCAGGGTCCAATCGGTCGCTACGCCCAGATTCCTGGTTACCGCGTAGGTGGAAAAACCGGAACCGCTCAAATTATCGACCCGGCAACCGGCCGATATGGCAACCTGCACGCTATTTCATTCATCGGCATGGCCCCGATGGACAACCCGCAGTTCGTGGTTGCGGTCACCGCATTTAAATCTCGCACCGTGAGCAACTCGCTTGGTGCTACCCCAATTTTCAAGGCAATCATGCAACAGGTGTTGCGCACCTACCGCGTGCCGCCTTCGACCACAAAATCAGCGAATATTGCAACGGAATGGAAGTGATGCAACGGTGAACGAACAAATTCCACCAATCTTGCGACCTGATGCCGTGGTGCCGGTTGAGCTGACTAACTTTGCGGCTCGCTTTGGTCTAGATGTAATGGGCCATGCCGCCGCTGTCAGCCTGACCGGCATCAGCATGAACACCGGCGACCTTCGCCCCGGTGACCTGTTTGTCGCCATGCCGGGCAAAAAAACTCACGGAGCCAACTTCATCTCGAAGGCGCTCGAGCTCGGCGCGGTGGCAGTGGTTACCGATGCCGCTGGAGCCGAAATCATGGGTCCAATCTCGGTGCCTGTTCTATTGCTCGAAAACCCACGCGAGCACCTCGGTGATTTGGCAGCCTATGTCTATGGCAATGTCGCCGGCAATCTGCCAAAGCTATTTGCCACTACCGGAACCAACGGCAAGACTTCGACCAGCTATTTGCTGGAAGGAATTTTGCGTCAACTTGGTGAGGTTACCGGCCTCACCTCAACCGCCGAACGCCACATTGCCGGCGAGGTTATCGTGAGTCGTCTCACCACCCCCGAGTCTCCAGAGATGCAGGCGCTAATCGCCCGCATGCGCGAAAAGGGTGTCACATCGGTTGCCATAGAGGTTTCGGCACAGGCGCTTTCACAGTTGCGCGTAGATGGAATGCACTTTGACGTCGTGGGTTTCACCAACCTGAGTCACGATCACTTGGATGATTATGCCGACATGCAGGCATACCTTGAGGCCAAACTTCCGCTTTTCACAAAGCGCCGCGCCGACCGCGGTGTGGTTTGCCTCGACTCTTCATATGGCTTGGCATTCGTCAAGCGGTCTGAGATTCCGGTGGTGACCATCACTAGCCAAATGGGTGTCGACGCCGATTGGCACGTTGGCATAACGGCAGAGACTCCGGCATACACCTCATTTGTGCTCGCGGGACCAAACGGCGTGACCATCCGCTCTAAGGTGCCTTTGCTCGGCGCTCACATGGCTGCCAATGCGGGTCTTGCCATCGTGATGTTGATTGAGGCGGGATTTAATCCACAGGCCATCCAAGATGCAATTGCCAAGGGAATCGAAGCCTATTTGCCTGGCCGAACCGAGCGCGTCACCGGCAAAACTGGACCAGATGTTTATGTCGACTTCGGACACAGCCCAGATGCGTTTTTGAACACCTTGGCCGCCGTGCGCAAGGTTACCGAGGGTCGAGTCTTCATGGTGTTCGGCGCCGATGGTGACCGCGACGCGTCGAAGCGCCCTGACATGGCTCGAGTTGCCGCCGAGGGCTGTGACGTGCTGGTGATCACAGATCACCACCCGAGATTTGAAGACCCAGCTTCGATTCGCAAGACTCTCGTCGACGCTGCCAAGGCGGCTCGCCCAAACATTGAACTGTATGAGGTCAGCCCACCGGAGGCCGCCATTCGCAAGGCGGTTTCGCTTGCCAAGCCAGGCGACGCCATTTTGTGGGCTGGTCCTGGCCATCAGGATTATCGCGATATCAGGGGAGTGCGCACCCCGTATTCGGCTCGCGCCGAGGCCCGAGCAGCGCTCAAAGAAAACGGTTGGGCATGATCGAACTTACCCTTGGCGAGATCGCCGCAGCCGTTGGGGGCAGGCTTTTTTCTGAACTTGATGCCTCGGACATTTTTGTCACCGGCTCGGTAGAGACCGATTCGCGACTGGTTGGTTCGGGTTCTCTGTTTTTTGCGCGCCCAGGTGAAGTGACCGATGGCCACCTATTTGCACCTCAGGCCAAGCAGGCCGGTGCGGTTGCGGCAGTTGTTGACCATGCTCTTGAAAACCTCGACCTGCCTCAGATTGTGGTCACCGATGTTACCGAGGCACTCGGAAAACTTGCGAAGCACGTGCTGGCGTCTGTGCGGGCCGAGACTGGCATCAAGGTGATTGGCATCACCGGTTCAAACGGCAAGACCACCACAAAAAACATGCTTCGAGCAATTTTGTCGTCGGTTGGTGAAACCGTAGCCCCAATCGAGTCTTATAACAACGAGGTCGGCGCACCAATCTCCGTCTTGAAAATCACCCGAGGCACCAGGTTTCTAGTAGCCGAACTAGGCGCCGGTGGCCCCGGCAGCATCGCCTATCTCACCGATATCACGCAACCCGACGTTGGGGTGGAGCTCAAGGTTGGTCTGGCGCACGTTGGTGAGTTCGGTGGCATCGAAACCACCGCCAAGATCAAGGCAGAGTTGGCCTCGGGCCTAGCCTCGGATGCCCTGTTCGTGGGCAACGCCGACGATGGCTATGTGCGCGACATGCCAACCCAGGCTCGTCAGGTTTGGTTTGGCACGGCACCCGATGCCGACTATCGTGCGTGCGATCTGGCACTAACCATCCAAGGCACCAGCTATGAAATGCACTGGCCAGATGGCGAAACCCACGAGGTTACCCTGCAGATTTTGGGCGAGCACCATGTGATGAATGCCTTGGCGGCCAGCGCGGTTGCCGATCAGTTGGGTGTGCCAAGGTCTCAAATATTGGCGGCGCTTGAGGGCTTGGCGCTTGCCGAGCGTTGGCGCATGCAACTCCTGCATCGTGCCGACGGCGTATCAATCATCAACGATGCCTATAACGCGAGCCCCGACTCAACCAAGGCCGCATTGCAGACCCTGGCTCAGCTGGGCAAATCTGGCCGCAGAACGATCGCCGTGCTTGGTGAGATGGCAGAACTTGGCCAGTTCTCACGCGAACAGCACGATGCCATCGGCCGCATTGTCGTCAGACTCAACATCGACCAGCTGGTTGTGGTTGGCCTCGGTGCCAAGCTGATTCACATGGGTGCCGAGCAAGAGGGCTCTTGGGGTGGCGAATCAAAATTCTTCGAGTCGATTGACGAGGCAACGGCCTATGTTCGTGAAATGCTAGAACCCGGCGACATCGTGCTAGTTAAATCATCGAAGTCGGCCAATCTCAGGTTTCTGGGGGATGAATTGATGGAGGTCACACCGTGAGAGCGATTTTGCTCGCCGGCGCCGTAGCAATGGCGTTCACTCTTCTAGTAACCCCAGGTTTTATCTGGCTATTTCGCCGCTTAAAGTGGGGGCAGTTCATCCGTGAAGATGGGCCGCAGAGCCACAAGACCAAGCACGGAACCCCAACCATGGGCGGTGTTGTCATCATCGTGGCCGTTTTGCTCGGCTATTTCATCGGAAAGCTCGCGAATTTTGAGACTCCTACCGTGTCGGCTCTGCTGGTGCTATTCATGTTTGTCGGCCTCGGCTTGATCGGTTTCATCGACGACTTCATCAAGACTCACAAGCAGCGCAGCCTCGGTCTAACCGGATGGGCCAAGATCGCCGGTCAAGGCATTGTGGCGACAATCTTTGCCATCCTGGCGCTCAATTTTCCAAATGATCATGGGCTAACCCCTGCCTCGACAAACATTTCATTTACTCGCGACCTGCCGATCAACCTGATGGTTTTTGGCTCGGCGATCGGTGTCGTGCTGTTTATTATCTGGATCTATTTCTTGGTTGCCGGCACCTCAAACGGTGTCAACATCGCAGATGGCCTTGACGGTCTGGCCACCGGTTCTAGCATCATGGCGATCGGCGCCTATGCAATCATCGGTTTTTGGGAGTTTAACCAGAGCTGTGGTTCGGTTATCGAGAACGTTACCTCTTGCTATTCGGTGCGCGATCCGCTCGACTTGGCCGTGGTTGCATCGGCGCTCGTGGGCGCTCTCGCAGGCTTTCTATGGTGGAACACTTCGCCAGCTCAAATTTTCATGGGTGACACCGGCTCGCTTGCCCTCGGCGGCGCTCTAGCCTCACTGGCGATCTTGTCTCGTACCGAGTTATTGCTGGTTTTCACCGGTGGCATATTTGTCATCGTTACTGGTTCGGTGATCATTCAGCGGGTATTTTTCAAGCTCACCAAGTGGCGCACCGGAACTGGCCGCCGTGTATTTTTGATGAGCCCGCTGCACCACCATTTTGAGCTCAAGGGTTGGGCGCAGATCACCGTAGTGGTGCGTTTCTGGATCATCTGTGGACTCTCGGTGCTAAGCGGCGTTGGTCTGTTCTATGTCAATTGGATCTACGGCTAGTTTGATGGGGCTGTTAGACAACCTAAATAGCTGGCACTCGGACTGGTCGCCGGTTCGCGCCGTCGTTCTCGGTCTCGGTGTGACCGGGTTCTCGGTTGCCGACACTCTTGCCGAACTTGGTGCCAAAACTCTGGTCGTTGCAGAAAAGGCAGACGCCGAACTAGTCGACATTCTCGATGTGATTGGTGTTGCCCACCTGACCGGTGAAGCGGCCGCAGGCCTGCCTCAGCGGGTTGTTGCTTTTGCACCAAATCTGATCGTCACCTCACCGGGCTACAAGCCGACCAGTGAAATAATCCTTTGGGCTGCCCAGAACAACATCGATGTCTGGGTTGATATCGACCTAGCCTGGCGAGTTCGTGACAAAAATGAGCGAATCGCGCAGTGGTTCACCGTGACTGGCACCAACGGCAAAACCACAACGGTTCAGTTGCTGACCGCGATGCTAAACCAGGCTGGCATAAAGACTGCCGCCGGTGGAAATATTGGCGTTCCGATGTTGGATCTGATTCGTGATCCAGAGGGTTTCGACGCAATTGTGGTTGAACTATCGAGTTTTCAGTTGCACTACATGGGTTCGATCACCCCGTTTTCGAGTGTTGTGCTCAATTTGGCCGATGACCACCTTGACTGGCACGGCAGCTTTGAGGCCTACCGTGACGCCAAGGCCAAGGTTTATGAAAATACCATTCAGGCTTGCGTCTACAACGTCATGGATGCCGCCACCGAACGAATGGTTGAAGACGCGGATGTCATTGAGGGTGCACGCGCGATTGGCTTCACCGTTGGCATACCAGCGCGCAGTCAGGTTGGTTATGTAGAAGAGATTTTGTGCGATCGCGCCTTCTTAGATGACCGCGCCAATAATGCAATTGAGATTGCCACCCTTCACGATCTCAACGAAATTGGTGTGCTAACCCCGCACCTCATGGCAAATGTGGCAGCGGCAACTGCAATGGCTCGATCGGCGGGTGTTTCGGCCGAGGCTATTCGCGAAGCGATTAGGGGGTTTAAGCTCGATCGCCACCGCATCGAACTCGTTGCCGAGGCAAATGAGATTCGTTGGATTGATGACTCGAAAGCCACTAACCCCCATGCCGCCGATGCGTCGCTAGCGTCTTTTGAGCGCGTTGTTTGGATTGTCGGTGGCCTGCTCAAGGGAGTGGACATTTCAGACCTGGTTGAGAAATATCGTGACCGTCTTGCCGCGGCGATTGTGATAGGCAAAGACCGCCAACCGGTGCTCGACGCATTTGTTAGCAAAGCGCCAAAAGTTTTGGTTCGAGAGATCGACACAGAAGACAACTCTCAAGTCATGAAGCTTGCCGTAGCGGTGGCAAATGATCTTGCCAGCGCGGGCGATGTGGTCTTGCTTGCCCCGGCAGCAGCTTCGATGGATCAATTCAAGGATTATGCCGACCGGGGCGGCGCGTTCGCTGCAGCGGTGAAGGCTCTGATTGGAGGCTTCGGTGGCTAAGTTTCAAGCTTCGAGAGACGGTTTACAGCGTTTTGTCGCGCGCGCCTTCGTTGGCCAGTCGCTCGACTTTTATCGACTTCTCGGCATCACGCTGTTTTTGCTTGGGTTCGGCATCGTCATGGTCTTGTCGGCATCTTCGATTGACTCGCTGAAGGCAAACGACAATAGCTTCGCCATTTTTGGCAGACAGGCACTGTGGGGGGTTCTTGGCGTCTTTACTCTGGCCGGCGTTTCGCTAGTTCCAATGAGTTTTTTCAAACGTCATTCGCAGCGCGCGTTCATGTTTTTGTTGGTTTTGCAATTAGCGGTTTTCTTCATCGGTAAGGACGTAAACGGAAACCGAAACTGGATTGTGCTTGGACCGATTTCGATTCAGCCATCCGAGTTCTTGAAAATTGCCTTGGTGATGCAGATCGCGGTGTACATTTCACGTCGTGAGCAGCGTCTCGATGAATTTTCAACCTGGAAGCAGCCGCTGATTTGGCTGGGGATGTCGTTGTTCTTGGTGATGATCGGTAAAGACCTCGGAACCTCTCTGATAATCATGGCAATGGTTTTGGGCCAGTTGGCCCTGGCCGGAATGCCAGGTCGAACCATGCGCGGTGTAGTCGTGCTGATGGCCGTTGCCATTCCGATTGCGCTAACCCTATCGAGTTCGCGCATTCCGCGAATCTTGGCCTGGTTGAACCCCGGCGCACCAGACCCAAACGGCTATAACTGGCAGTCAGAGCATGGCATGTGGGCCTTGGCCGCCGGCGGCATCTTTGGCTCGGGGCTTGGCAACTCGAAGATGAAGTGGTCGTGGATTCCAGAAGTTGAAAACGACTTCATCTTTGCGGTCATTGGCGAAGAGCTCGGATTGATTGGCGCAGCCGTTGTAATCGCAATGTTCGTTGGCTTGGCGGTCACATTTGTGCGCATCATGAATCGCACTCACGACGCGTTTAGCCGCCACCTAATCGCAGGAATTCTGTTTTGGATTGTCCCGCAGGCATTTGTGAACATAGCCGTGGTTTTGCGCTTGCTGCCGGTTTTGGGTGTTCCACTTCCACTAATCTCTGCCGGTGGTTCGTCGCTCGTCGCCTCGCTAGGCTCGATCGGAATAATTTTGGCCATCGAGCGAAATAACCACCTGAACCCGGCCCCGCGTGCGGTTCGGGCAGTCAGGCTAGTGAAGTGACGAACTTTCTATTGGCTGGTGGTGGCACCGCAGGGCACGTAAACCCGCTGCTGGCCCTTGCCGCAGCTATCAAGCAAGACTCACCGTCAAGCAAGGTTTGGGCGCTTGGCACCGCTGAGGGGCTCGAAGCCAAGCTGGTTCCGGCCGCAGGTGTCGAGCTGATAACCATCGAGCGACTGCCATTTCCACGCAAAATTTCGGGCTATGCGCTCAGCTTTCCGCTGCGTTTTTTGCGCGCCATTCGCTCGGTAGAAAACTTCATAAAGGCAAATCAGATCGATGTAATCGTCGGTTTTGGCGGCTATGCCAGCGCCCCGGCTTACCTTGCCGCCAAACGCTGCGGTGTCGCCATAGTTGTGCACGAGGCCAACGCATTGCCGGGATGGGCAAACAAGCTTGGCGCCAAGTCTGCCGAGGCCGTAGGTGTGGCCTTCAAGTCAACTCCACTGCCAAACGCTAGCTTCGTTGGCATGCCGCTTCGCGAGTCAATCGAAGCAGTTGCCGACTATGCCGACCGTGAATCGGCTCGACTGCACTTTGGGCTTGACCCAGACACCGTGACCCTTTTGGTAACCGGCGGTTCGCTTGGTGCGAAGCGCATCAACGACACGATCGTCCAATCTCGCAAGGTTTTATCGGCCGCTGGAATCCAGGTTTTGCATATTGTCGGTGGGCGATCTGACCTCGAAGAGATTCATGAAAAAGATTATGTTCGCATCGCCTACTGCGATCGTATGGACCTGGCCATCGCCGCCAGCAGTTTCGCGGTTTCACGCGCCGGCGCATCCACGGTTTCAGAGTTTGCCGCGGTTGGATTGCCAGCGGTTTATGTGCCTTATCCGGTGGGCAACGGCGAACAACGCTTCAATGTTGCCGACATCGAGGCCGCCGGCGGTGGTCTCGTGGTTGCCGACGCAGACTTTGATGCAGCCTTTGTAGCCACCCAGCTGGTGCCGTTGATTTCAAGTTCGAAGGCGCTGGCCGACATGAGCAAGAAAGCCAGACAAAACGGTGTGGCCGATGGCGCAGCAAGACTTTTGGCCCTGGTCAAGAGCGTGTTGTAGGGGCGCATTAGTCGCTTCTAGTTTTAGTCTTCTAGGTGAACGTTAGGAACCTCCATGATCAAACCAGACTTCACCCAACCGGTTCCGGCCGACCTTGGCAAGGTGCACTTTGTGGGCATCGGTGGCTCTGGAATGAGCGGCATCGCAGCGATGCTGATGGGCATGGGGCATAAGGTAACCGGCAGCGATCTTCGAGACACCGCGACCGTTGCAAAACTGCGTGAACTGGGTGCCGAAATCTTTATCGGCCACGATGCTAAAAACCTTGGCGACCCAGACACCGTTGTGGTGACCTCGGCGCTCTGGCCGACCAACCCCGAATATTTGCTTGCCAAAGAGCGTGGCATCCCGGTGATTCACCGGTCACAGGCGCTTGCCTATTTGACCTCGAAAAAACGCGTGATTGCTGTGGCAGGAGCCCATGGTAAGACCACCAGCACCGGCATGATCGTCACCGGTTTGATGGGCCTCGGCGAAGATCCTTCGTTTGTCAACGGTGGTGTCATTGCTTCGCTAGATGTTTCTTCGGCTGCCGGAACTTCAGAGCTTTTTGTGATTGAGGCCGACGAATCAGACGGTTCGTTCTTGCACTACGAGACCGCAATCGCCCTGATCACCAACGTGGATGCAGACCATCTTGATCACTATGGCAGCGAGGCGGCTTTCGAGGCCGAGTTCGGTCGTTTTGCCCAGGGTGCGCGCGAGTTCGTTGCAGTCAGCTCGGATGACCCTGGGGCAGTTCGCGTCACCGCACTCATCCGCGACAAGCGCATCATCAGCTTTGGCTTCGTCAACTCTGCAACTGTGAGACTGCACGAGGTCGACGCCAGCGGGGCACAGGTTTCGTTCAAGCTTGAATACGATGGTCAGGTCTTCAGCGCGACCCTGACGGTTCCGGGCGAACACAACGCGATCAACGCCGCGGGAGCCTTCGCGGTTTTAGTTGGCTTGGGCTATGACCCGGCTAAATCGCTCGAATCAATTTCCCAATTTGGCGGCACCGAGCGACGCTTTCAACTGCACGGTGAAGAGCGCGGTGTGAAGGTCTATGACGATTTCGCTCACCACCCAACTGAGGTTTCGGCCGCAATTAAGGCTGCGCGTGCGGTTGTTGGAGAGGGTCGTCTGATTACCGTTTTTCAGCCGCATCTTTATAGTCGCACCCGCTTAATGGCCAAAGAGTTCGCGGCGGCACTTTCGGCAAGCGACGAGGTTGTCGTGCTCGACATTTATGCGGCCAGAGAAGATCCTGAACCAGGTGTCACCGGCGCACTCGTGAGCGAAGCCTTTGCTAATCAGGCGCAGGTTCACTATGTGCCAGAGTGGGCCGATGTGCCTGCTGTTGCCGCCAAACTGGCCGGCCCCGGAGACTTCATCATGACCATGGGTTGTGGCGACATCTATCGTATGGTGCCCGAACTGCTTCACGCTCTTCAGAAGTAGTTCATCCGTGAAAAGACCACGTCCGCTCAGCAGCAAATCATCAGCTCAAAGAACCCTGCCAAAGGCACCAGTCAACGTAACCGCCATCGAGGCCAAGCGTCAAGAGAAGGCCGAGCGTTTGAAGAAGGCGGCCAAACCGGCTGTCAAGGCTAAAGCTACGAAATCCCAGCAGCCGGCACGGGGTAGGAAGGCTTCAAAGCCAGGCAAGGTGACCGCGTTCACCAGGCTGACTCCCGAGGCTAAGCGCTTTGTTGGCGCCACAAAGCGCCGCAAGGTGACCGTGGCAATCGTGGTTGCGGCCTTTGGTTTGCTAGGTTCACTAATCTTGGCCACCATGTTCACGCCGCTTTTGGCGGTGCAGAACCTTGAGGTCACCGGCACCTCGTTGCTCAATCGTGCAGCGGTAATCAAGGCCCTGAAACCTCAAATTGGCACACCGCTTCCGATGGTCAGTGAAAAGACGATCTCTGACGAGCTTTCGGCGTTCACACTTGTTGAGAGCTTTGCTGTGGTTAGCCTGCCGCCGCACACCCTTCGCGTCGCAATCAGCGAGCGTCAGCCAATCTGCATAGTTACCGTCGGGGGGCTGGACTACCTGTATGACCCAGCTGGCGTGCGAATTTCGGCCGCAAAGGCAACCGACAACTATCCGCGGATCGCAATCGTGGGTGATCCGAAGGGCAGCCCAGAATTTTCGGCGGCAATCGACGTTTTGCTGGCACTTCCGGCAAACCTGCTCAGCCAGGTGGCATCGGTCGATGCCAAGACCAAGGATGATGTTTCGATGCAGTTGCGCGGCTATGCCGGCCAGCGC
>CAIPNT010000018.1 GCA_903866485.1 uncultured Micrococcales bacterium
CTGCTTAACGAAAAGATGAATCTCACCGAACCGGAGGCATTCCGTTGGATTCAGAAGGCTTCGATGGATCGTCGACTGACCATGCAAGAGGTTGCCCAAACCGTTATCGAGCAGCTAGGCACACCTAAGGCCTAGCCATTGTCGCTAACTCTTGTCTTTTAAGAAGTTGGTGATTCGCACTGTCGACAGGCGTCGCCCCTGGTCATCCTGGCAAATAATTTCGTGGATGGTTAACGAACGACCAAGTTGAAGAGCCCTGCAGGTTGCGGTTACCAGACCCTCGGTGGCAGATCTTGAGTGTGAAGCGTTCACTTCGATGCCGACGGCCACCTTGCCGAGGGTATGTGCCCAAACGTTGGCGCTGAAACTTCCGAGGCTTTCGGCCAACACCACATAGGCGCCGCCGTGAACGTATCCGAGTGGTTGAGTGTTGCCTTCAACCGGCATGGTTGCAACCGAGTGCTCGGCACTTAATTCAAGCAGCTCAAAGCCCATTTTGTCGGCCAGCGGGCCCATTCCGCGAAGCTCAAAAAGTTCTTTTGCTTCCGGGCTCAGTTTTGGTGATGACTTGGTCAAGTGCTGCTCCTGCATAAGGTCGGTCGGGCAAGATAGTCTTGCCTCATGAACGCTAACCAAAAGCCTACTCTGCTGCTAATCGATGGGCATTCGCTCGCTTTTAGGGCGTTCTATGCACTCAGCCCAGACAGCTTCAAAACCCCGGATGGCCAGCACACCAATGCCGTGCACGGCTTCATTTCGATGCTGCTTAATATTTTGGCAGCCGAACAGCCAACCCATCTGGCGGTGGCTTTTGACCTATCTCGCAGTTCGTTTAGAACTGAAGAATATCCGGAATACAAGGGCACCCGAGGTGAGACACCCCCTGAGTTCAACGGTCAAACTGAACTTTTGCGAGAAGCGCTGCAAGCGATGAACATCAAGACCATCACTCGCGAAAACTATGAGGCCGACGACATCCTGGCCAGCCTGGCCGACCAGAGTGGCGCCAAAGGTTTCAACGTGTTTGTGGTCTCGGGTGACCGCGATACTTTTCAGCTGATCAGCGAATCGACCACCATTCTTTATCCGGTTAAGGGCGTGCTTAATCTTGCTCGAATGGATGACGCTGCGGTGCTCGAGAAGTACGGCATCCATGCAAAGCAGTACCCCGACCTGGCGGCACTGGTTGGCGAAACCTCCGACAATTTGCCTGGCATTCCCGGTGTTGGCCCTAAGACGGCTGCAAAGTGGCTGCAGGCCCACGATGACTTGGCGGGCGTGCTGGCAGCAGCAGATTCAATCGCCGGCAAGGTTGGCGAGAGCCTTCGAGAGCATCGTGAGCTAGCCATTCGCAACCGTCGCCTAAACCACCTGGTGCGAGACCTTGATTTTGATTTCACCCAGGATGACCTGTTGCTCGGGGGAGTAGACGAGACTCAGGTGCGCGAGGTTTTTGCCAAGCTGCACTTCAAGTCACTCACCGAGCGTGTGCTGCGCGCCCGTGGTGTCACTGCCGGTTCGTCACCCGCAGCCGACACCAAGAAGGCCTTCGATGATGCATTCGCCGATTCTGTTGACGATGCCCCCGCCAAGGTGCACGCCCAGATCGACCTTCCGCTGAGCGAACCGATTTCTTTGGCCGATGCCAAGACTTGGTTGCGAGACCAGGTGGGCACCATCGGTGTCGGTTTTGAACTGACTCAGGGCGGGGTCGCCTCAATCGGTTTTGCAACCGAAACCGTTCGCAGGTTTGCAGCTGTGGGCTCTGCCGCCGAGCTAAAGCTACACCTGGGCGAATGGCTTGTCGATGCGAACCGTCAAAAGGCTATTTTTGGCGCCAAAGACGTCACCAAGTCGCTGCTCGATTTTGAAATTGAAGTTGCCGGAGTTGACTATGACCCGCTGCTCTTGGCATTCTTGCTGAACCCGGTTCGTCGCGGTTATGCGATCGACGACGTTGCCCTTGAATACCTTGGACTTTCTGTCACTCGCTCTGACCCAAACCAACTGGTTGCCGAAGAGACCACGGATGCCAGCCTCGATGCCTGGCTTTCGCTGGTTCTGGCAGAGCGCCTGCATGCTCAAGTCGAGGCCGAAGACCAGTTGCGTGTCTATGGCGAGGTTGAACTGCCAACCAATGCCACCCTGGCCCGCATGGAGCACATTGGTGTCACGGTGGATGTTGCCAAGCTTGAAGCGCTGTTTGAGCGCCTATCCACCGAGGTTGCCGAGGTCGCTCAAAAGGCCTATGCCATCATCGGGCGCGAGATCAACCTGGCCTCGCCAAAACAACTGCAGACTGTCTTGTTTGACGAGTTGGGAATGACCGGCACCAAGCAGGTCAAAACCGGCTTCTCAACTAATGCGGCTGCCTTGAACGAACTGTTCGAGCAAACACAGCACCCATTCTTAGAGCGCCTGCTAGAACACCGCGAGGCCACCAAGATTCGTCAGATAGTCGAAACCATGCTGAAGTCGGTGGGTGCTGACGGCCGAATCCACACCAACTATGTTCAGACTGGCACCTCAACCGGCCGACTGTCATCCGAGAGCCCTAACCTGCAGAACATACCGATCAAGAGCGAGCGGGGACGCGAGATTCGCGACGCCTTCATCGCCGGTTCTGGGTTTGAAACGCTACTTACCGCCGACTATTCGCAGATTGAGATGCGCATAATGGCGCACCTATCCGAGGATGAGGGCATCATCGAGGCATTTAAGACCGGCGAAGACCTGCACCGTTTTGTCGGCGCCCGCATTTTTGGCGTAGAACCGGGCGAGGTTACCGGCGCAATGCGTTCAAAAGTAAAGGCGATGAGCTATGGCCTCGTCTATGGTCTGAGCGAATACGGGCTTGCGAAACAATTGCGCATTCCAAATTCAGAGGCAAAGCAGTTGATGGCCGATTATTTCGCGCGGTTTGGGGGAGTGCGTCGCTATCTCGCCAGTGTGGTCGACGAAGCCAAGACTCTCGGCTACACAAAAACGGTCTATGGCCGACGCCGCCCTTTCGAAGACTTGAACAGCAAACTGTTTCAGGTTCGCGAGAACGCTAGGCGTGCGGCGCTAAATGCGCCAATTCAGGGCACTGCTGCCGACATCATGAAGCTGGCTATGACTCGCATCGACCAAAAGATGATTGACGGCAACCTAAAGAGTCAAATGCTACTTCAAGTGCATGACGAATTGGTCTTTGAGGTCGCTCCTGGCGAGCTCAGCACACTTCAGGCCATCGTGGTTCGCGAAATGGAACAGGTAGCAGAACTTTCTGTGCCACTCGAGGTTCAGATTGGCATCGGTCGCAGCTGGGATGAAGCGGCTCACTAGTGATTGCTGAGAGCGTCATAGTTAGAAGCGCCGAGGGCTTGCACGCCCGGCCGGCCGCCGAATTCGTGAAGTTGGCCAGCTTGCCAGGGCACACCGTGGTTTTGTCGAAGGGTGACTCACCAAAGATTCGCGGAGACAGCATTCTTGCGCTCTTGAGCCTCGGGGTGAAATCGGGCCAAAAGCTGACCATCGAGGTCACCGGTCCGGATGAAAAAACCTTGATTCAGAGCCTAATAAGCATTGTTTCGGGCACCGATAGCCACTAGGCTGGAGAAGCATGTTTTTTCATGCATAACCTATCCGTTGTTGCGATGGAATCCCTAGGAAAATCCTCTGGTTTTATCGCGACCCTAGAAATGCCCGATAAGAGATAAATACATTGACTAAAGCAACCAAGCAGGTAGCCGTAAACGACATCGGCTCAGCTGAAGACTTCCTAGCCGCAGTAGAGGCAACCCTGAAGTTCTTCAACGACGGCGACCTAATCGAAGGTACCGTTGTAAAAATCGACCGCGACGAGGTTCTACTCGACGTCGGTTACAA
>CAIPNT010000019.1 GCA_903866485.1 uncultured Micrococcales bacterium
GTCTAGGTCTGGCCCACCGAGTCGCGCTGCAACCTCAATGTTCTTGATTAGCTTTGCAAAAAGCTTGGCACGGCGACCATCGATGACAGCCTTCTTGTGCTTGGTAGTTGCCCATTTGGAGTGGCCAGACATACTGCTCCTAGTTCATGAATCTTGGATTTGATTAGTTTAGACGAGGCTAGGCGCCAACCATCGAAACAAACAGCTCATGGATGCGTGTCTCGCCGGTGACCTCTGGATGAAATGAAATTCCCATCAGGTTGCCCTGTCGAACAGCAACCACGCGGCCATCGCCTAGCTGAGCCATCACCTCAACTTGCTCTCCGACGCGCTCGACGATTGGTGCGCGAATGAAGGCTGCGTGAACCTTCGCACCTTCAACGCCCTTGAAATCAAGATCAATCTCAAAAGAGTCGAGCTGGTTGCCAAAGGCGTTGCGTCGAACACTGATGTCGAGCCCGCCGAATCCAACCTGACCATGGATGCCATCCAAGATTTCATCGGCCAGCATGATTAGTCCTGCGCAGGTGCCAAAGGTTGGCAGTCCAGCCTTGATGGCGTCGTGAAGTGGATCGAAAAGGTCGTAGGCAACGGCAAGTTTCTGCATCACCGTTGATTCGCCACCCGGAATGATGAGAGCTGCAGATCGCGAAAGATCAGCGAGCGTTCTTACCTCGATGCTCTCTATGCCGATAGCGGCTAGGGTTTGGCGATGTTCTCTGAAATCGCCTTGCAGAGCAAGAACGCCAATTGGCGCCGACAAACTACCAGCCGCGCTCGGCTAGACGGTGAGGGGCAGGAAGGTCAGAAACGTTGATGCCAACCATGGCCTCACCAAGACCGCGGCTGACCTCGGCTAGCACCGAAGGGTCGTTATAGAAGGTGGTTGCCTTGACGATAGCTTTGGCGCGAGCCTCTGGGTTGCCAGACTTGAAGATGCCTGAGCCGACAAAGACACCGTCTGCGCCGAGCTGCATCATTAGTGCGGCATCGGCTGGGGTGGCAACGCCACCGGCCACGAACATTGTCACAGGCAGCTTGCCGGTGGTAGCAATTTCGCGAACCAGCTCGAATGGAGCCTGAAGCTCTTTCGCGGCAACGAAAAGCTCGTCTTCGCTCTTTGCGGCCAAGGCGCGAATTTCACCACTAATGGTGCGAATGTGTTTCATCGCCTCAGAAACGTCACCGGTGCCAGCCTCGCCCTTTGAGCGAATCATCGCTGCACCCTCGGTGATGCGTCGAAGTGCCTCGCCAAGGTTGGTGGCACCGCAAACGAACGGAACCTTGAAGTTCCACTTGTTGATGTGGTTTACATAGTCGGCTGGGCTTAGCACCTCAGACTCGTCGATGTAATCGACTCCGAGAGATTCAAGAATTTGGGCCTCGACAAAGTGGCCGATCCGAGCTTTTGCCATAACCGGAATCGAAACAGCGCTAATAATGCTGTCGATCATGTCTGGGTCGCTCATGCGAGAGACGCCACCCTGCGCACGGATGTCAGCTGGCACTCGCTCGAGAGCCATCACGGCAACGGCACCGGCGTCTTCAGCGATCTTTGCCTGATCGGCGGTGACGACATCCATGATTACGCCACCCTTCATCATCTCTGCCAAGCCGCGCTTGACTAGAGGGGTTCCGGTGGTTGAGGTTGGGATAGATGAGTTGCTCATGATTCCAGTCTAAACGCTGTGCCAAGCCTTCGCGATATCTTCGCGAACTTCGCCGAGCAACCTTGGCAAGGCCTTGGTTTCGGCAATGATTGGAAAGAAGTTTGCATCGTGCAACCAACGCGGAACGATGTGCTGGTGCAAATGACCGGCGATGCCCGCACCGGCCAACTCCCCCTGGTTCATGCCGATGTTGAAACCCTGTGCCCCCGAAACCTTCTTGATAACTCGCATTGCCTGCTGCGTGATTGCGCCAATTTCGGCGATCTCTTCGGCGTTCGCCTGGTCATAAGTGGCGATGTGACGGTAAGGGCAAACCAGCAGGTGACCCGAGTTGTATGGAAACAGGTTTAGCAACGCATAGGCATGCACGCCCCGATAGACGATCAGGCTCTCTTCATCCGGTTTGCCTGTAGCAAGACAGAACGGGCACTCGTGCTCTGGAGGTTGTTGCCCGTGCTGAATGTAAACCATTCGGTGAGGGGTCCAGAGGTGCTGAAATGCGTTCGGCACCCCAGGCAAATCGCTCGAGAACTCCATCACCGGATCGGTCATGCTAGACCTGCACCTTGGCGGCGATTGCCTTCACGATGCGCTCGACCGCCTCGGCAACCGGAACACCATTCTCCTGGTGGCCATCGCGGAATCTGAAGCTAACCGCACCGTTTTCCTGGTCTTCGCCGCCTGCAATCAGGATAAATGGAACCTTGGCCAAGGTGTGGTTGCGAATCTTCTTCTGCATGAGGTCATCAGAGTCATCAATGGTGACTCTAACCCCGTGGGCCTTGAGCTGGTCAGCGATTTCGTGCAGATATGGCGAGAACGCTTCAGCGATTGGAACTCCAACCACCTGCACTGGAGCCAACCATGGTGGAAAGTGACCTGCGTAGTGCTCGGTGAGCACACCAAAGAAGCGCTCGATCGAACCAAACAAGGCGCGGTGAATCATGACCGGACGCTGTTTGGTGCCATCTGAAGCGGTGAATTCGAGATCAAAGCGCTCGGGCAGGTTGAAGTCGAGCTGAATCGTTGACATCTGCCAGGTGCGACCGATGGCGTCGCGGGCCTGAACGGAAATCTTTGGGCCATAGAAGGCGGCGCCTCCCGGGTCTGGCACCAATTCGAGACCCGAAGCGGTGGCGACCTTCTGCAGGGTCTCGGTGGCCTTCTCCCAGATGGCAGGGTCGCCAACAAATTTCGGGTTGCCTTCTTCTTTGGTCGATAGCTCGAGGTAGAAGTCGTCCAGACCATAGTCACGCAACAGCCCTAGAACGAAGCCCAAAACCTTGGTCAGTTCTTCTTCCATGTTCTCTGGGGTGACAAACAGGTGGGCGTCGTCCTGAGTCATTCCGCGCACGCGAGTTAGGCCGTGCAGAACTCCAGACTTCTCATAGCGATAGACCGAACCGAACTCAAACATGCGAAGCGGAAGATCGCGATAGCTTCGCGCTTGTGACTTGAAGATCAGGATGTGGAAAGGGCAGTTCATCGGCTTTAGGTAGTA
>CAIPNT010000020.1 GCA_903866485.1 uncultured Micrococcales bacterium
CACCCTGACTGGATTTTGCAGTCTGGCGGCCGAGTGCCGCCTGAGTTTCGCACCCAGTTGGTGCTAGATCTTGCCCACGAGGGTGCCTATCACCATGTTTTCGAGCAAACCAACGCAATTCTCAGTGAGTATGACATTGCCTATATCAAGTGGGACCACAACCGTGTGCTCACCGAGGCGGCTCACCTTGGCAAGCCGGCGGTTCGTCGCCAGGTCGAGGCAATCTATCGAATGTTTGACGAGCTCAAGGCGGCGCATCCAGGTCTCGAAATTGAAAGCTGCGCTTCGGGTGGCGGCCGCATCGATCTTGGCATGATCGAGCACGCTGATCGCTTTTGGACCTCAGACAACAACGATGCGCTCGAACGTCAATCAATCAATCGCTACACCTCGATTGTGATTCCGCCTGAGTTGCTGGGCACACACATTGGCCCAACCAAGGCCCATTCAACCGGCCGCACTCACACCCACACCTTTAGGGCAATTACTGCACTTTGGGGTCACGCCGGTTTGGAGTGGGACCTGACCGAGGCCTCGGCAGAAGAGCTTGAACTGCTCAAGGGTTGGGCCGACTATTACAAGGCCAAGCGTTCATTGCTGCACACCGGCAGAACTGTTCGCCCAGACAGCACCGAAACCACCAGCCAGATTCACGGTGTGGTGGCCCAAAACAAGAGCGAAGCAATTTTTATGTATGCCCAGCTGACCCCTTCAGACTTCAGCCGCCCAGCCAACATTCGACTAACCGGGTTGGACGCTGAGGCCACATATTTGGTCAAGGTGGTCACGCCAGCCGGCGAAGCAAACGCCATGCAGATGCTGCCGCCAAAGTGGTATGACGGCGTTCGTATGTCTGGAGCACTACTGGCTGCGGTTGGAATGCGCGCACCGGTGCTTCGTCCAGAGCAGGCCATGCTCATCGAAGCGGTCAGAGTATAGCTATGCAGTTCACCGCGGCAAGATCAAAGCAGGCCCAACAGGCCATTGTTGCCGTCTTCTTTTTGCAGGGTGCACTGACCGTTACCCAATTGCCACGCATCCCAGAAATCATCAAGCAGATTGACGTCAACTTCAGCGTCTGGGGTCTGATCCTGGGGGTCGCCGGACTCGGTGGTCTGCTGGGCCTGAGCGTAACCAGTCGCCTCATCGCAAAATTTGGCACTCGCCGAGTTTCGCTGATCGGCAGCCTTGGGGTTGCGCTGACCATTGCTTCGTTTGGCATCATTCATAACCCGTGGCTGTTTTTCATAGCTCAGGGTCTAAACACTTTTATGGCCGCAATTTTTAACATCGCGCTGAACTCTCAGACGGTCGCCCTTCAGAAGGCCCTAAACCGAGTCATCATCGGCAAGTTTCACGCATCCTGGGCAATTGGCGCGGCATCATCTTCGGCGCTTAGCGGCCTGCTGTCGACATTCATGCCGCTCTGGGTGCACTTGCTTTTGGTGCCCGGCATTATTTCGCTCTTGCTGATCTATTTTGTCGGCCACATGCTTTCGACCGAAGAGGATGGTCACGGCTCCGGCCGCATCAAGGCAAAGTCGGTGGGTTTCTTTCACTCGCCAAAGCGCGTCTGGTTGCTGGCGGCCGGTCTGTTCACCGGCGTGACCTGCGAGCTAACGCTGATGGACTGGTCTGCGGTGTTTAGCCAGCGCGCCTTGCATCTTGGGCTTGGCGCCTCGGCAATTCCTTACACCGCGTTTTCGACTGCTTTGATTCTCGGCCGACTGTGCATTAATCCGTTGAGCAAGCGTTGGCACCTGAGTCGAATCGCAAATGTTGCCGGCATCTTTGGCGGCTTGTCAATGGCCATAGCAGTTTTGGTTGGTATGCCGGTTTCGCTGGTTGACCCGGGTCTTGGTTTGGTCATCGTCACAGGCTGTTTCGCGTTCACCGGTTTGGGTGCGGCGCCTATGGTGCCCTCGTTCTTTAGCCTCACCGGCAACGTCAAGGGTTTGAGCGCTGCACAGGTCTTGGCTCGCATGAGTTTGGTCAATGCCCTGGCGGTAATGATCGCCAAAATTGTCATGGGAGCCACAGCCACCGCAGCTGGCGTTCAGGCGGTGCTGTTTTACCCGGTTGTCGGCATGATCATTTCGGGCGTCATAGCCGGATACATCGCCAGCCACGAAAAACTTCGCCTAAAAGAAAAACCTTATCCGGCTACTGGAGCCATCGTTATTGTCGAATAGACGACTATTTAGCGAAAGTTAGTGAACTGGATGTCGATGTCCAGGTCTTTGCCCTTTAGTAGCGACATAGTTTCTTGCAGGTCGTCACGAGACTTGCTTTGAACACGAAGCTCATCGCCCTGAATCTGTGACTTCACGCTTTTTGGGCCTTCTTCGCGAATGACCTTCGAGATCTTTTTAGCCTGCTCTTGATCGATGCCGTTCTTAAGCTCGCCCTCGATGCGATATTCCTTGCCAGATGGGTATGGCTTGCCGTCAACGAAGCTCTTAAGTGAGATGCCGCGCTTCACCAGCTTTGACTGAAACACATCCAAGACGGCCTTCACGCGGTCTTCGCTGGCGGCCTTCATCAGAATCTTTTCGCCGCTCCAGTCAATCTCGGCGCCGACGCCCTTGAAGTCATATCGAGATTCGATTTCTTTCTGCGCCTGCATGAGAGCGTTGTTAGCTTCTTGCTTGTCTACTTTGCTTACGATGTCGAATGTTGAGTCAGCCATGAGGCAAGTTTACCTATCGTGATGATGATGAAACGTGGGCGGTGCTTGAGCGGATGAGAAGACGTGGCGGCCATTCGATGGTCTCTTCGACGTTTCCACGGGTCTCGAACTCTTTGTCGTCTAGCAGGTCGAGCAACATCTGGGCAGCTATCGAACCCTGTTCGCGAACTCTCTGGTCGATTGTGGTCAAGCCATAGAACTCTGACATATCGTGGTTGTCGATGCCGATAACCGAGATGTCGAGTGGCACACGAAGCCCAAGGTCTTTGGCTGCCATGATTGTGCCGAATGCCATTTCATCTGAGTTGCAAAAAACGGCAGTTGGTCGGTTGTGTGGGTCGCCGAGCAGTTGCTTTGCAACGCGATAAGCGTCCATCACGGTGTAGTCGGTTTGCACTTGCCAAATCTTTCTGGCTTCGATTCCAGCGCTCTCGAGGGCCTCAAGATAGCCCAGGCGACGAAGGTTTGGCTGGTTAAACTCGCGGTCTGAAAACGGACTTTCACCGATATTTGCAATCTTTACATGGCCGAGTGAAATTAAATGCTCGGTGGCCAGGCGGCCGGCCTTAATGTCATCCAAGGCCAGTGTTTTAGCGCCGGGGATGGTTCCACCGACACCGATGATCGGCTTTTTCAGCTGGTTTAGAGCCTCGAGTTCGGCACTGCTAGGGCGAACTGCAACTGTAAGAACCGCGTCCACGCGCTTGCGAGGCAAAAATTCGTTGAAAATCTTGCTTCTTCTGGCATCGCCGCCGCTCAAATTGTAAAGTGTCAGATCATATCCGTGCTCAATCAGCTTGCTGTCGGTCTCTTGCAGGATTGCCGAAAAGAACCAGCGGTCGAGATATGGCATGACCACACCGATGTTGCGGTTGCGTCCGGTGGCCAGCGTGTAGGCGCTGTGTGATGCGGTATAGCCCAGTTCGGCGGCCGCCGCCATGACCTTGGCCTGGGCCTTGGCCGACACGTGATCTTTGCCACTTAGGGCTCTTGAAACTGTTGCAGTAGAAACACCTGCAAGTTTTGCAACGTCTTCGATGCCAGCCATGATTTTCCTGTAAGGTTCGGCGAATAATGTAAAGCGTTTACAATTTACCTGAAAATTCCAGCAATCGATAACCATTCGGTTCTCGATTACGCAACTCGCCTTTCTTCCACTAAACTGGTGCTCGCACGTTCGTCCGGTTGAATACAGGCGGTCGAAGGTGCATCTGGCTAGTTACCCAAGCGGCCAAAGGGATCTGACTGTAAATCAGCCGGCTCAGCCTTCGGGGGTTCGAATCCCTCACTAGCCACAAAAGCCCACTCTTCGCTGAGTGGGCTTTTTGCATAGACTGAACACATGACCTCGGCCCTGCTCGTAATCGATATTCAGAATGACTATTTTCCGGGTGGAAAAATGGAGCTAGTCGGCGCTCTTGAAGGTGCGAATAAAGCAGCTCGTGTTCAGCGCCACTTTCGCCAACTGGGTTTGCCGGTCATCCATGTGCAGCACATCGCGCTCAGCCCAACCGCGACGTTCTTTTTGCCCGACACTCAGGGTGCCGAGATTCAACCGGATGTTGCGCCGATCAACAGCGAGACAGTAGTAGTGAAGCATTTTCCAAATGCGTTTCGCGAAACCCAACTTGCACAGTTGCTTGCCCAGCTCGCTGTAACCGAACTGACCGTGGTTGGCATGATGACTCACATGTGCGTCGACACTACCGTTCGCGCAGCCAGCGACCTCGGTTTCAATGTGACGCTAATCGGTGATGCCTGCGCGACCCTCGACCTTACTCACGATGGCGAAACAGTTGCCGCAGCCGACGTTCAGACTGCCTATCTCGCGGCCATCGACGGTTCATTTGCATCCGTTGTCAACGCGAGTGATTTTCTATCAGCGGATAATTGATCCCAAGCCATTCAGTTGGTAATACCTGACGTAGTCGATTTTCATTTGGGTGCTTGACCAGCCATCGTATGAGTCGCTGAAGCCACCAGGCGCGCTGATCGCGTTATTGAAAATCAAAAAGAACGATTGGTTGAATGGCCAGTTGCCAGGGAAAGCACCTCGTAAAGGTGGCCGTTGGCGCCAAGTCGATTGCCAAGTCAGTAACTGTTCGAAAGTAGCGGATCTACCGATCAACAAAGTTACACAGCGGCTCCGAG
>CAIPNT010000021.1 GCA_903866485.1 uncultured Micrococcales bacterium
CCATCCTCTCGGCCGCCTTGCTGCTTAGCCACCTAAACAACCCGGTGGCCGCAAAGCGAATCGAGTCTGCGGTAGCCGCCGACCTCGCAACCCGAGGTTCGAAGAAGCGTTCAACCACCGAAGTCGCCGAAGCCATCTTCGCGCTGCTCTAAGCCAAGTTTCTAATCCGAAGTTTTAAGAAAGAAGCAGATCATGTCTGATCTCAAGTTTGAAGTTATTCGCAACTCCAACCCAAAGCCTGACGCCGAGCGCGAAGCGGTCTTGAAGGCTCCGGTGTTTGGCGCGAACCTCACCGACCACCAGGTTGTTGTGGTTTGGGAGAAAGACAAAGGCTGGCACAGCGCTCAGGTCTTGCCTTATGGCCCAATCCTGATGGACCCGTCAGCAGCGGTGCTTCACTATGGTCAAGAAATCTTTGAGGGCATCAAGGCCTACCGTCACGCAGACGGTTCAATTTGGACCTTCCGCCCAGAGGCCAACGCTGCACGTTTGCAGCTTTCGGCCCGTCGCATGGCCTTGCCTGAACTGCCGACCGAAATCTTTGTTGAATCGCTCAAGCAACTAATTGCCGTTGACGGCGCTTGGGTGCCAGAACCGGTCAACGAAAAAACCCTGTACATTCGCCCGTTTGAGATTGCCGCCGAAAACTTTCTTGGTGTTCGGGCTGCACACCGCGCCGAATACCGCGTGATTGCTTCACCGGTTGGCCCATATTTCACAGGTGGACTAAAGCCGGTTTCAATCTGGATTGCGCTGGACTCTGCACGTGCCGGCAAGCACGGCACCGGCGAGGCTAAGACCGGCGGAAACTATGCCGCGTCGCTTCTAGCCCAGAACGAGGGCTATGAAAATGGCTGCTCGCAGGTGATGTTCTTAGATGCCGAAAGCTCGACCTACATCGAAGAGCTGGGTGGCATGAACCTCTTCTTCGTATACCAGGATGGCCACGTTGCCACACCTTCGCTTGATGGCACCATTTTGCGCGGAATCACACGTGACTCGGTGGTCACCCTGATCAAAGACCGCGGCATCGTCATCGAAGAGCGCAAGATCACCCTCGATGAGGTTCGCCAAGGCATCAACTCGGGCGAAATCGTTGAGGTTTTTGCCTGTGGAACCGCCGCCGTGATCACACCGATTGGCCAGTTCAAGAGCCGCGTCGAAACCATTGGCAGCGCCGATTCCGAGGCTGGCGCGCTAACTGCGAGCCTGCGCGAAGAGCTGACCGGCATTCAGTATGGCAAGGTCGCCGACCGCCACAACTGGCTTGTGAAGCTCAGCAGCTAATGCGCATCGCCCGGTTTAGCCTCAACGGTGAGCCAAAGTTTGGCATAGTCGACGGTCCAGAGTTGGTTGTGCTCAACGGCCACCCTCTGGTCAGCGGCTATGACACCACCGGCGACCGGGTAGCCATAAAAGAGGTGAAGCTTTTGGCGCCAAGCATTCCATCCAAAGTGGTTTGTGTTGGGCTCAACTATGCCGACCACATTGCCGAAGTCAAGAACGCAACTGGCTCAGCCGAACCGACCCTGTTTTTGAAGCCGTCGAGCTCAATCGTCGGGCCTGGCGACGCAATCGTGTTGCCTGCGCAAAGTCAAAAGGTCGACCTCGAGGTCGAGTTGGCCATCGTGATGGGTCAGATCGCCAAGAACATCAGCGAAGCCGAAGCGCTCGACTTTGTTTGGGGTTTCACCATTGCAAACGACGTGACCGCACGTGACCTTCAGTTTTCAGATCAACAGTGGGCTAGGTCAAAATCTTTTGACAGCTTTTGCCCAATCGGTCCGTGGATTGAAACCGAGTTTGTGCCGGATGGTCAAGAGCTTTCTTCACGCATCAACGGTGACACAAAGCAGTCTTCGACCATCGACTTCATGATTCATGGCGTGCCAAAACTGATCTCATACATTTCGCACAACATGACCCTGCTGCCCGGCGACATCATCCTTACCGGCACCCCGGCTGGCATCACCCAAATCGTCTCTGGCGATATTGTCGAGTGTGAAATTGAGGGCATCGGCACCCTGGTTAATAGCGTCGTCTGAGGCAAAGGGGGCTGTCGTTTAGACTTGAGACATTATGTCTTCGCTAATCACAGCACCTTTCTCAACCGCCACCGGAGCCGACGTCAAGGTTCGTTTTTGCCCCTCGCCAACCGGTCTACCGCACGTTGGTTTGATTCGCACCGCACTCTTTAACTGGGCCTATGCCCGTCACACCGGCGGATCATTCTTGTTTCGCATCGAAGACACCGACGCCGAGCGCGACAGTGAAGAGTCGTTTGAGATGATTCTCGACGCTTTGAGCTGGTTGGGCTTGAACTGGGATGAAGGCGTAAACGTTGGCGGCCCTGCCGAGCCTTATCGTCAGAGTGAGCGCACTCACATCTACAGGGATGTCATCGAAAAGCTCAAGGCTTCGGGGCACGTCTATGAGAGCTTTCTAACCGGCGAAGAGATCGACGAGCGCAACAAGGCCGCCGGTCGAGCCGTTCAACTCGGCTATGACAACTCTGAGCGCGACCTAACCGAAGAGCAGCGCGCCGCCTACCGTGCCGAGGGGCGCAGCCCCGCACTTCGCTTGCGAGTGCCTGAAACCGACATTGTCTTCACCGACTTGGTTCGCGGTGAGATCAAGTTCCCTGCCGGCTCGTTTCCTGACTTCGTAGTGGTTCGCCCGAATGGCCAGCCGCTCTACACCCTGGTAAACCCGGTTGATGACGCGCTCATGGGGGTTACCCACGTGCTGCGCGGCGAAGACCTGTTATCTTCGACCCCGCGTCAGATCGCCCTTTATAACGCGCTTTTCGAAGCTGGCATCACCAAGTTCATCCCGCAGTTTGGCCACCTGCCATACGTCATGGGCGAGGGCACCAAAAAGCTTTCGAAGCGCGACCCTGAAGCAAACCTGTTTCACCACCGTGACCGCGGGTTCATCCCAGAGGGTTTGCTCAACTATCTTTCTCTGCTTGGCTGGGGTCTCAGCGCCGATCAAGACATCTTCACCATGGAAGAGCTGGTTGCCGCGTTTGACGTAAAGAACGTCAACCCGAACCCGGCTCGCTTTGACCAGAAGAAGGCAGATGCAATCAACGCTGCCCACATTCGCCTCTTGACCTTGGATGACTTCAAGGCGCGTGTCTTGCCATACCTGCAGAGCGCCGGTGTGATTGGCAGTGCGATTACCGCCGATGAAGATGCCATCCTCACCGCGGTTGCGCCGTTGATTCAGGAGCGCCTTGTCGTGCTTAGCGAGGCACCTGACCTGGTCAGTTTCTTGTTCAAGACTGCCGACCAGATTGTCATCGAAGAAGACGCCAAGGCAGGCTTGCCTGAGAACACCGCCGAAGTTCTTCACGCTGCAGTCGCGGCACTAGAACCAATCAATGAGGCAGCCTTCAAAACTGAGACCATTCAGGCGGCGCTTCAGGCAACTTTGATTGAAGGTCTTGGCCTAAAGCCTCGCGTTGGGTTTGGCCCACTGCGCACCGCAATATCAGGCCGCCGCATCTCACCACCACTGTTTGAGTCGATGGAAATCCTTGGAAAAGCCGAGACCATTGCTCGTCTAGCCGCGTTTGCCAGCACCGCCTAAAAACGGCTAGAATGGTAAATCGAGCCCTAGGGCTCGGGCAGTACCTTGGGGTATGGTGTAATTGGCAACACGGAGGTTTCTGGTACCTTTGTTCTTGGTTCGAGTCCAGGTACCCCAGCTTTGAAAACGCTTCTTTCGAGAAGCGTTTTTGCTTTAACCTTGAGGCATGAGCATCGCACTTTTGGCCGCAGTCTTCTGCATCGTCGCCACGTTTCTGGTGGCTCTTTTTCAGTTGGCGCTGGCCCTCGGAGCCCCGATGGGTGAATACAGTTGGGGTGGTCGAAACCTCGGCGTTTTGCCCAGGCAATTTAGGCTTGCCAGCGGCTTTTCGGCACTGGTCTTGCTTGCGATTTCGGGGCACTACGCCAGCGTCATCGGCTGGCTGCCATCCCTGCTTAATGCCCACCAACGGGCATACAGTCTTTGGGCTTTGACCGCCTTTTTTGTGCTGAGCTTCGCCGCTAACCTCACGTCAAAGAGCAAGGCCGAACGCAAGATGTTTGTGCCAATCAGCGGGGCCATTTTGGTTGCCAATGTGTTGATCTTGGTCTTTTATCGCCTCGGCTAAACGGTGGTTGATTCGCCAACCCGCAAAAACTCGAAGCTGCCGCCAAATTGTTCGGTTACGGCTTGGATGCGACCATTGTTCAGCTGGTTGCCAAAATCGCTCAGGTGCACGTTGTGCGTCGGAAAACTGCGCTTTGGTTGAACGTCGGCAACAAAGTCGATCACCTCTGAGATTTTTAGCCAAGGTGCCGATGCCGGGCAGGCCAGAATTTCAATCACGCGATCTGGTCTGGTGAAGCTATCGCCCGGGTAGTAAAGCTTTTGGTTGATCAAGACTCCGCAGTTTTGCACCAGTGGAATTGAACGGTGAATCTCGGCGTGCATGTCGCCAAAGAATTCGAAGGTGAAATTTCCTACCGAATAAAAGTCGCCGTGGTGCACCGAGGTTAGGTTAAGGTTTGGGCGGCTGGCAGTCAGGCGTTTTACCACCTCATCCGGACCAAAAATTGGCACGAAAGGGTTAGTTGCCTCAATTCGATCGAGTTGCTCTTCAAAGCAGTGGTCGTCGTGAATGTGGGTGATCACCACGGCCTGCACGTTTCGGCGACCTTCAATTGGTTCGGTATACATGCCTGGGTCAAGCACAAGCAGCTGACCATCCTGTTCGAGCTCTAGGCAGGCGTGGGCAAATTTGGTGATCTTCATGATCCCATTCTGTCAATCATTTGGGCCTGGCGAGCATAGGATTTGAAGGCAACATTGACTTTGGAGACCTAATGCAAGAAGAGCAGCAGCACCGCGCCAAGCCGGCTGGATTTAGCCTGGCACCTGGCCTTCTGCCAATTCTTGCCATCGCGGTTGGTGTCGGCTTCGGCGGCTATGAGACATTTTTGGCGGTTACTGGTGACGAGTCTGCCAACCTTGGCTTTTGGTGGCTGTTCGCATGGCTGCTGCCGGTTTATGCGGTGGGGCGATTTGCCATCGCGGTTTTCGAACGCATAGTCAACGGTCAGACCATGCTGTCACCCCGACTTGCCCTGATGAAACAGGCTCAGAGGGTTAAACCAGTTGCCGAGATTAGGGTTGCCGCCGTCATTCGCTGGTTCAACTTTGCTCTGCTGGTCTTTGCTCTAATAGTGGCCCTGGCTTGGTGGTTTCTTGCTGCCAAGAGCCCCCAATTCGCTGTCGAAAGATTCATGGCCATAGTGCTTATTGCCGCGCCACAAGCTGCGCTTTGGGCTTATCCGCTCACCTCGAGACTGGCATCGGCCTTATCGGCTGCCCGCGAGGTTTACTATTCGAGCCGTGCGCAGTTTGACCTTCTTGGCGCAGCCGACATGGTTGTGTTTGATAAGACCGGCACACTCACCACAGCGGAGCGTCGTTTTTCTGGCGCCTATCTGAGTCATCTTTCGCCTCTAACCACCACGGATGAGTTGCTGGCGATTGCAGCCGGAGTTGAACAGTATGCCAAGCACCCAATTGCTCACGCGATTGTTCAAGAAGCATCGAGACGCGGCATCGAGTTGGCCGACATCCGTGACTTTAGGCAAATTCCGGGTCAGGGGTTGGCTGGCACCCTTGAGGCGCAGACCATCGTAATCGGCGGGCCAATCATTTTGACTTCAAGAAATATGACACTTTATGTTGGCGATCTGGTGAAGTGTGACGCTTCAAATCATGCCGGCCGCACGGTGTTATTTGTGATTCGCGACAGCGAGTTGCTCGGTTGGTTAGAACTTGGCGACCAGGTGCGCGCGACCTCGCAGCACGCCGTGCGCATGCTGCAGTTTCAGCGCAAGCGCATCGGATTGGTTACCGGAGACGCTCAGGGCGTGGCCAGCTCGGTGGCTCAAGAGCTTGGGATCACAGAGATTTTTGCCGAGGTTTTGCCACACCAGAAAGCTGACCTAATCTCCAGCCTGCAGGCTGACACCTCGAAGGTTGTGGTGGTCGGAGACGCCGAAAACGACCTGCCGGCATTGCAGCAAGCGGATGTGTCGGTGGCCTTCGGTGTCGAATCTAACGAACCGCTCGAAACCGTTGGGCTAACGGTTTTTGGGCACGATGCCGCACAGTTTGCGCAGGCAGTGGTCATTTCGGCACAGGCCGCTAAGGTCACAAGAAGAAGCCTGACCTGGTCGGCAATCTATACGTTGGTTTCCTTGCCGCTGGCAGCCGGGGCGTTTGATTTCATCGGCTTTGAGTTGAGCCCAGCAATTGCTGTTGCGCTCTCGCTGACGATGTCGGCGGCTACCCTCCACGGCATTCGTTCGCTGCGAAAGGCCTAGGTCGGTGCCAATAAAAAACTTTGGCGTCATCATCAATCCCAGTGCTGGCAAGGGGCAGGGTGCAGCCAAGGGGCGATTGGTGCTCGAAGTGCTTCGCCAGGCACAGCAGAACTTCACCGACCTTTCAGGCTCCAGTCTTGAAGAGGCCAACGCCAACGCGCGGCGCGCAATCAGCGACCGACTCGTCGATGCCCTGATTGTGGTTGGTGGCGATGGCATCGCTCACCTGGGGGTCAACATCGCCTGCGATACCGGCGTGACTCTCGGCATAATCGCTGCCGGCACTGGCAACGATCTGGCACGCAGTCTTGGTCTTCCCGAGCACGACGTCGAGGCGGCAGCGCGGGCAATTCTTGAGCTTGCAGATAAGCCAAGCCGCGTGGATGCCATCCGCGCTTCAACCTCAGACGGTGACTTCTGGTTCTTTGGCAGTGCTTCGGCAGGTTTTGATGCCCTGGTTAACCAGCGCGCAAACCAGATGACCTGGCCGAAAGGCCCTCGTCGTTATGAGCTGGCTATGGTTGCCGAGCTGGCCAAGTTCAAACCGATTCACTATCAGGCAATCATCGATGGCGAGCACCGAAGCTTTGACGCGATGCTGTGCGCAGTTGCTAACGGCCCGGCCTTTGGCGGGGGAATGATGATTGCGCCGCACGCGAGCATCGACGACGGCTATCTAGACCTTTTTATTGTGCACGCCATGAGTCGCGCCGAGTTGCTGAAGGTGTTTCCGAAGGTCTACACCGGTCGCCATGTGACACATCCGGCAGTCGAATTTGTGCGTGCCAAGCAGGTCAAGATTTCATCCGGCAAGATGCCGGTTTATTGTGACGGTGAGCCTCGCGGCTTCTCGCCGTTGACTGCAACGGCTGTGCCAGAGGCGCTAAGCGTGTTTGCTAATCGAAACTCTGCCGCCGGCAATCTTTAGGTGAGTCTTGGCTCGCTTGGCCACTGCCGAGTCGTGGGTCACGATGATCAGTGTGATGCCCTGTTCTCGCCAAAGGTTCTCAAGAACAGCAACGATTTCGTCGCGGGTTTGCTCATCTAGATTTCCGGTTGGTTCGTCGGCCAGAAGCACCGCAGGTGACTTCACGATTGCGCGGGCAATCGCAACGCGCTGCTGTTGACCTCCCGAAAGTTCGCTCGGCAGGTGGCTGCCTCGATCGCCCAAACCTACCGATTCGAGCGCCGCCTGCACCTTTTCGGCGCGAGCGGCTGAATCTAGACCCAGAGGCACAAGCGCAGTCTCGACGTTTTCTGCAGCGCTCAGGGTTGGAATCAAGTTGAAGCCCTGAAATACGAATCCGATTTTCTCGGCTCGAAGCGATGCAAGTTGATTGTCGCCCAGGTTTTCAAGCTCGACGCCAGCCAACGCGATTGTTCCTGCGCTGGGTCTATCTAGCGCGCCAAGCAGCTGAAGAAG
>CAIPNT010000022.1 GCA_903866485.1 uncultured Micrococcales bacterium
AGATGTCTTGAGCTTTCCGATGGACGAGCTGCGACCGGGATCACCCGCCGAAATCGCGCCAGCCGGCCTGTTGGGTGACATCGTGGTTTGTCCATCTGTGGCAGCTGCCCAGGCCGAGGTTGCCGGCCACGACACCATAAATGAGATTTTGCTGCTGACTACGCACGGGGTGCTTCACCTGCTTGGCTTTGATCACGCTGAACCTGAAGAAGAAAAAGAAATGTTTGGTTTGCAGCGCGAGATTCTCGAGGCCTTTTATGCGAGTGAATTGGCGGCCTAGTTGCTAACCCTGGCGCTTTGGATTGCCGCCGTTCTTGCCGCGTTGGCAACCGTTGCGGCGGTGGTTAAAGCCGCACTGCAGCAAAACCCAGAGCAATCGATGAAGGCAGAGTCGTTAAGCTTTGTTCGCACCGCGCTCACCGGTGTGTTTGGTGTCGTGGTTGGTGAAGCGCTTGCCCCAATCGGAATTCGATGGTGGTGGTCGGCACTCATCTCAGTTGCGTTGATGTTTTTGTTGCTATTTGGCACTCAAATAGCCAGCAAACAGCTTGGTAATCGGCTGGTTGGCCGCGCGTTGGCTCGGCTGCTGTTTCCTGTGATCAACTCAATCCATCTGTTGTTTACCCCGCTTTCTCTTCCAAGAGTTGACGCGCCAGAAGAGTTTGAACAAGAGTTGCTCGACTCGGTTGAAGAGTTTGGCGAAACCGTCGTTCGCGAGATCATGGTGCCGCGAATCGACATGGCTACCATCTCGGCCGAAACAACACTCACCCAGGCGATGAGCGTGTTCTTGGCCAGAGGATATTCGCGATTGCCGGTCATCGCGGGTGACATCGATGATGTCAAGGGCGTGCTTTACATCAAAGACGTTGCGCGATTGCTACACGAGAGCCCAAGTCTGATGCAGCGAACAACTGCACTAGAGATCGCAAGACCCGCGATCTTCATCCCAGAATCAAAACCCGTTGACGACTTGTTGCGCGAAATGCAGCAAAGTTCGCGGCACATAGCCATCATCATCGATGAATATGGGGGCGTTGCCGGATTGGTCACCATGGAAGACGTCATTGAAGAAATCGTTGGCGACATTGCTGATGAGTACGACCGTGAGGTTGCTGACGTAGAAAAACTTTCAGACGGCAGATACCGAGTTAACGCCCGTTATTCGCTGTTCGAGCTCGGTGAGCTTTTTGACCTTGAGCTCGAAGATGAAGATGTCGACTCGGTTGGCGGTTTGCTAACCAAGTGCCTCGGCAAGCTTGCAAAAGCCGGGGACCGTGCGACTATTAGTGGGCTGAACATCAGCGCTGATCGCATCGAAGGTCGCCGCAAACGCCTCATCACCGTGTTGGTCGGCAGAGACCAAGATTTGGCCGACGCTCAGTCAGCCTTTGAGCAACTTGAGCAGGAGAAATAATGGCCGAGCACAGAGCCGGATTCGCATCATTCGTCGGTCGACCAAACGTCGGCAAATCCACGCTAACCAATGCGCTGGTTGGCGAGAAGATTGCGATTACCAGCGCCAAACCACAGACCACGAGGCGAGCCATCCGTGGCATAGTTCATCGCGAGTTTGGTCAGCTTATTTTGGTTGACACTCCGGGTTTGCACCGTCCGCGCACACTGCTTGGTCAGCGCCTGAACGACCTTGTCGAGCAAACGCTTGGTGACGTTGATGTGATTGGTTTTTGCATACCCGCTGATGAAAAAATCGGCCCCGGCGACAACTTCATCAACGAACAGCTAAACGATTTTCGACGCGCCAAACTAGTTGCTATTGTCACCAAGAGTGAGCTTGTGAGTGCTGAACAACTAGCCAATCAACTGCTTGCGGTTAGTGAACTGCGCGACTGGAGGGCAATCGTTCCGGTTTCGGCTGTTGCCGATGACCAGCTCGAGGTGTTGACCAAGGTGCTTATCGACCTAATGCCTGAGTCGCCGGCGTTGTATCCGCCTGAGGCAGTCACCGATGAGACGCTTGAAAACCGCATTTGCGAACTAATTCGTGAGGCCACACTCGAGGGAGTGAGAGACGAGTTGCCGCACTCAATCGCAGTGACCATCGATGAAATGAGTCGACGAAAGGGTCAGAACTTGACCGACATTCACGCCAACATCATTGTTGAGCGAGACAGCCAAAAGGGCATCATCATCGGGCACAAGGGTTCACGACTCATCGATGTCGGAAAGCGTTCGAGGCTAGAGATCGAAAAGCTAATTGGTCACAAGGTGTTCTTGGGTCTGCGGGTAAAAGTTGCCTCTGAATGGCAGCGCGACCCAAAGCAACTGGGCAAGCTCGGCTTCTAGTGCTAACCTGAAGTGGTGTTCTTCGGTCTACTTCTTAGTGGCCGCGACGAGGCCTAAACCGGCCCTCCTCGTCGCGGAGCCTTTTGCTGGCTGACCCAAGACAATCTAAGGAAGAACTCTCAATGCAAAACACACAGCGCCCATCGGGCATGCCGGTTCACAAATATGTGCCATTTCACGAACAGATTTCTGTAGAACTACCAGATCGCACCTGGCCCTCAAAGCGAATCTCGGAAGCCCCACGTTGGTGTGCGGTAGACCTTCGCGACGGCAATCAGGCGCTCATCGACCCGATGAGTCCAGAGCGCAAATTGAAGATGTTTCAGTTGCTGGTCGAGATGGGCTATAAAGAAATTGAAGTTGGATTTCCTTCCGCGAGCAAAACCGACTTTGACTTCGTTCGCATTCTCATCGAAGACGGGCACATTCCCAACGACGTCACCATCCAGGTGTTGACGCAGGCTCGTGACTCCCTAATTGAGCGCACCTATGAATCGCTAAAGGGCGCCAAGCAAGCGATTGTGCATTTCTATAACTCGACTTCGGTGCTGCAGCGTCGCGTGGTGTTCAACCAAGACAAGCAAGGCATCATGGAGATCGCGTTAGCCGGTGCGCGCAAGTGTCGCGCAATGGAGGCGTTGATTCCAGAGACCGATGTCTATTACGAATATTCACCGGAGTCGTATACCGGCACCGAACTCGAATATGCTGTTGAGGTTTGCAACGCTGTGATTGAAGTGATTGACCCACAGCCCGACCACAAGATGGTGATCAATCTTCCGGCCACAGTCGAAATGGCTACTCCAAATGTTTATGCCGATTCGATTGAATGGATGCACCGTAACATCGCTCGTCGCGACAGCATTTTGATTTCGCTACACCCACACAATGACCGTGGCACAGCTGTTGCTGCCGCCGAGTTGGGTTATCTTGCCGGCGCAGATCGCATCGAGGGTTGCCTATTTGGCAACGGTGAGCGCACCGGAAACGTCGATCTGATTACCCTCGGTTTGAACCTATTTAGCCAGGGGATTGACCCACACATCGACTTCAGTCAGCTGGATGAGATTAAGCGCACCGTCGAGTATTGCAACCAGTTGCCGGTTCCCGAGCGAGCTCCTTACGGTGGCGACTTGGTTTACACCGCGTTCTCTGGTTCTCACCAGGATGCGATCAAGAAGGGCTTCGAGCTCATGGCCAAAGAAGCGGCCGACAAGGGAGTGACAGTTGACGACCTAGTCTGGGCGGTGCCTTACTTGCCAATCGACCCTAAGGACGTCGGTCGATCATACGAGGCAGTCATCCGAGTCAACTCGCAGTCTGGCAAGGGTGGCGTGGCTTATCTTTTGAAGACCGACCACAGTCTTGACCTGCCGCGCAAGCTGCAGATCGAGTTCTCTCGAGTGGTTCAGAACAAAACCGACCAGGATGGCGGTGAGGTCTCTTCGAACAAGCTCTGGGACATTTTCATCGACGAATATTTGCCGGCTCCGGCCGATCGCATCGACCTAAAATGGGGTCGCTTCGAACTAAAGAAGATGCGCACTGAGAGCAACATGGATGGCCACGTTGAACTCAACATTGTGCTTCGCGATGGCGTTGGCGAGTTGCAGGCAACCGGAACCGGAAACGGTCCGATTTCGGCATTCTTGAACGTGCTAGACAAACAGGGCGTCACAGTTCGCTTGCTCGACTATGTTGAACACACGTTGAGCGAGGGTGGCGACGCCCAGGCCGCGGCCTATGTCGAACTCGAGGTCAATGGGCACACACTTTGGGGTGTCGGCATCGATGGAGACATTTCTACCGCTTCATTTAAGGCCGTCATCTCGGCAGTAAACCGAGCACTTCGCGTCTAAACGATTAGAGCGCCTAGTTCCCCCGATAGTTTCGGCTATCGGGGGATACTTGTTTGGTGCCAACCTATAAAGACGAAGCAGTGGTTTTGCGCACCCACAAACTGGGTGAAGCAGACCGCATCGTCACGCTGCTCTCGCGCTATAACGGCCTAATTAGAGCGGTTGCCAAGGGTGTTCGTCGCACGGGTTCAAAATTTGGATCAAGACTCGAGCCCTTCATGGTGGTTGAGGTGCAGTTTTATGAAGGTCGAACCCTCGATGTGGTAAATCAAGCCGAAACCATTGGTGCCTATGGGCGAGAAATCATCGAGGATTACCGCACATACACGGCCGCCACGGCAATGGTCGAAACCGCCGAGAAACTAACTGGTGAAGACTCGACCCCACAGCAATACCTACTGCTGGTTGGCGCCTTGCGTTCGCTAGCCAACAAAGAGCACGATGCCTCACTGATCTTAGATTCTTATTTGCTTCGAGCACTATCAATTGCCGGTTGGGCTCCAAATTTCAACGACTGTTCACGATGCTCGGCACCGGGCCCACACCAGGCCTTTGTCATGCAGCTCGGTGGCGTGGTCTGCCGAGATTGCCGACCGGCTGGTGCCGCTGTCATCGACCCGCTAACCGGTGAACTGCTGGGCGCGCTTTTGGCTGGTGACTGGCAAACCGCAGACAACGCCGCCGAAAGCATCCGGGCTGCGGCATCGGGTATTGTTTCTGCTTATAGCCAGTGGCATATCGAGCGCGGGCTAAAGTCACTGCAGCACGTGGAGCGTCAATGAGCGATTTTGCACCGGTAGCGAAGCCGGGTTTGTTCCTGCCGAATTTTCCGCCGGGCTCGGTGCCAAACCACGTTGCTATTGTCATGGACGGCAATGGCCGATGGGCAAACCAGCGTGGACTCACTCGAGTTGAAGGTCACAAGGCCGGCGAAGCCGCACTGCTCGACGTTGTTGCCGGCGCAATCGAGGCTGGGGTCAAGCACCTTACGGTATATGCATTCTCGACCGAAAACTGGAAGCGTTCACCAGAAGAAGTTCGTTTTCTGATGGGATTTAATCGCGAGGTGTTGCGTCGTCGACGTGACCAACTCGACGCTTGGGGAGTTCGCATTAGATGGGCCGGGCGCCGCCCCAAGCTTTGGCTATCTGTGATTGATGAGTTGAGGGCTGCCGAAAAATTGACCGAGAAAAACAGCACCCTGACTCTTACGATGTGCGTGAACTATGGCTCTCGCATCGAAATCACGGATGCGGTCAACGCGATCGCTGCCGACGTTCAGGCCGGAAAGCTCAAGGCTGGGTCAATTTCTGATCGCACCATCCACCGCTATTTGAACACCAACTATCTGCCGGACGTAGACCTGTTCTTGCGAAGCTCGGGCGAGCAGCGCGCCTCAAATTTTATGCTCTGGCAGTCGGCCTATGCCGAGTTTGTTTTCATGGACACTTTGTGGCCAGACTTCAATCGTGAATCGCTTTGGTCTGCAATTGCGCAATATGTTAACCGCGACCGCAGATTCGGTGGGGCGATAGACCAGCCAAAATCTAAGAAGTCAAAGTAGACTTATAACTTCGAACAAGTGCCAGGCATCCAGCTTGGGCAAGGAGTTTAAGTGGCTACCCCAAATCGTCTAGATTCAGTAATTTCTCTCGCGAAGCGCCGTGGATTTGTCTTTCAGGCCGGCGAAATTTATGGCGGCAGCCGCTCGGCTTGGGATTATGGACCGTTAGGCGTAGAGCTCAAAGAGAACATTAAGAAACAGTGGTGGCGCACAGTTGTTCAGAGCCGCGAAGACATCGTCGGCCTCGACTCATCCGTGATTTTGCCTCGCAAGGTCTGGGAGGCTTCTGGCCACGTTCGCGAGTTTTCTGACCCTCTGATTGAGTGCACCGCTTGCCACAAGCGGTTTCGTCAAGACCACCTCGAAGAGGCCTTCGAAGAGAAGAAGGGTCGCGCTCCAGAGAGCATGAACGACATTGCCTGCCCAAATTGCGGTGGCAAGAACATCTGGACCGAACCTAAGGCTTTCAATGGCCTGCTGCAGACCTTCTTGGGGCCTGTTGCCGCCGAAGAGGGCTTGCACTATTTGCGCCCAGAAACCGCTCAGGGAATCTTCGTAAACTTCGCCAACGTGCTTGGCGCCGCCCGCATGAAGCCACCGTTTGGAATTGGTCAGATCGGAAAGTCATTCCGTAACGAGATCACCCCTGGAAACTTCATTTTCCGCACCCGTGAATTCGAGCAGATGGAGATGGAATTCTTCGTCGAACCAGGCACAGACGAAGAGTGGCACGACTACTGGATCGAACAGCGCTTGAACTGGTATACCGATCTTGGAATCAACCCAGATAACCTTCGCCTCTATGAGCACGCCAAAGAGAAGCTATCGCACTATTCGAAACGCACCGTAGACATCGAGTACCGTTTCGGTTTTCAGGGCAGCGAGTTCGGTGAGCTTGAGGGCATCGCTAACCGCACCGATTTCGACCTAAGCACCCACTCTCGTGAGTCTGGTGTTGACCTCAGCTATTTCGACCAGGTCAAGGGCGAGCGCTGGACTCCATACGTAATTGAGCCAGCTGCTGGTCTAACCCGTTCTCTCATGGCCTTCTTGGTTGATGCCTATCACGAGGATGAAGCGCCGAACACTAAAGGCGGAGTTGACGTTCGAACCGTGCTTCGACTCGACTACCGTTTGGCCCCGGTTAAGGCAGCGATTTTGCCGCTTTCAAGAAACGAAGATCTCTCGCCGGTAGCACGCAACTTGGCGCAGGAACTCCGTGGCTATTGGAACATCGACTTCGATGACTCCGGCGCCATCGGTCGTCGCTACCGTCGTCAGGATGA
>CAIPNT010000023.1 GCA_903866485.1 uncultured Micrococcales bacterium
CGGGGTTTTTGCACCGGCGTCAAGCGCCTTGGCGATTGCATCACCGATAGATTCGGTGTGACTGCGCGTATCGGCAATCTCAATTGAGCTCAGCACTTGACCGTTGTGCAGCACAGCAACCGAGGTGCCCGAAGAAGTGTCAATCGCAAGCACGTGAGACATTAAATGGTCACCCCCTGCCAACGCTGACCAAATCCGGTGACAGTCACGGTTCTCGGGTCGGTTGATTCGGCGCCATCAATAGCGTGCTCAACCGCCTGCTCGCGTTCAATCACAATCTCGAGCCAGTTTTCGGTCAACCCGTTAACCATGCCCTTGCCCCATTCCACCAACACAATCGAGTTTTCATAATCGATATCTAGGTCATCAAGTTCGAGTGCATTACCTAGGCGATATGCGTCAACGTGAACCAACACCGGCCCACCGTTGTGACGCTTGTGAGTGCGGGCAATAACGAAGGTTGGGCTAGACACGTTGCCGATGGCTTTCAACCCCTCGCCCACTCCGCGAGTGAAGGTGGTTTTGCCGGCACCCAAAGGGCCGGTCAGCACCACGAGGTCGCCAGCGGCTAGCACATTTGCCACCCGAAGCCCAAGCTCGTGCATTGCTTCTGGGGTTGGCACTTCAAGTTTGCAGATTTGACTCGAAATCATTCTTGGTCGACCCGCCCAAGATAGCTGCGCACAAATCGTCCGCCCATCCTGGTGACGATTTCATAGTTGATGGTGTCGGCGGCATCGGCGAGGTCGTCAGCCGAAGGCACCAGAGCGGCCGGGTCGCCGAAGATGGTCACAAGATCGCCCGCTTCAATGTTGTCATCGCCAGCGTCAAGCACAAACTGATCCATTGCGATGCGAGATAGGATGCGATATTTTTTGCCATTGATTGCCACCTCGGCCTTGCCGCTGGCCTGTCTTGGCAATCCCTCTGCATAACCGACCGGCACCAAGGCTAGCGTGGTTTCGGCTGCCGTGCGGTGCTGATAGCCATAACTGACCCCCTCGCCCGCAGGCACGCGTTTAACCTGAGTTACGTTGGCGGTTGCAGTCATCGCCGGACGCAGCCCATAATCGGCGGCCTTGTTATCGCTAAAAGGAGACAGACCATAGAGCGCCAAACCAATGCGCACCATCTCATAGTGGGCCTGCGGATAGTTGAGCGAACCATCAGACGCGGTGAGATGTCTTAGTTCAAAACTGATGCCCGCTTGCCGGGCCACATCAACAGCTGCTTCAAAGCGCGCAATCTGAGCTAGGTCTTCGGCTTCGCCAGTGCTCGAGAGGTGCGAGAAGATTGCAACCACCTGGATGAAGCCCTCGGCGACTAGGCCGCGAGCCAACTTCAAAAGCTGGGGCCATTCGGCCTCTGAGGCCCCATTGCGGCCAAGTCCCGTGTCAATCTTTAGGTGCACCCGGGCCAGGCGTCCGGTGATTTCTGCGGCGGCGGCAACCCGGTTTAGGTGATCGACGTTGGCCAATCCGAGTTCGATGCCTTCGTTTAGCGCCTCGATAAACATTTCTTCGGCATCGTGCAGCCAGGCCAAAATGGGTGCGTCAATGCCTGCTCGTCGAAGGGTGAGCGCTTCGTTTATGTCGGCCACGCCAAGATAGTCAACGCCGGCCTGCTCTAGCTTGCGAGCCACCTCAACCATGCCGTGCCCGTAGGCGTCGGCCTTGACCACGCCGCAAACCTTGGCGCCACCGGCTCGGTTTCGCATTACACCCAGGTTGAAGGCGATGGCATCGAGGTCAATGATTAGATTGCGCAAAAGCCGGCCCCCTCAGAAGAGGTATTTTCGGCAATCACATAGGCCATTGCCATCGAACCGTCGTGCGTGATCGATAGGTGAAACTTGTCGATTCCCGCCGCGGCCGTGGTGATGGCGGTTCCGCCCGAAACGGTGATCACCGGACGACCGGATGGCTCTTTGCCAACCACCACCTCGTGCCATTTCAGCCCGATTGGTGAACCGACGGCCTTGATGAATGCCTCTTTGGCAGCAAAGCGACCGGCAAGCGAACGAACCGAACCGGTTTGCTCTGATGCCACGAAGAGTCTTTCGATTAGGCGCGGAGTGCGGGTGATGGCGCGTTCAAAGCGAGCCAATTCAACCGCATCAATTCCGACGCCAACAATCATGTCGGCCTATTCGACCGTTACCGATTTGGCCAGGTTGCGTGGCTGGTCGACATCCAAGCCCTTGGCGGTTGAAAGTTCGAGGGCAAACACCTGAAGCGGAATCACAGTCAAAATCGGTGCAAACATGCTCTGTGACTTTGGCACGTAGATAACGTGTTCGGCATACTGAGCCACCTCGGTGTCACCGGCTTCGGCAACGGCAATCACCTTGGCTCCGCGAGCGCGAATCTCTTGGATGTTAGAAATCACCTTTGGGTGCAGGCTGTCGGCGTCGCGCTGTGAAGGCACGATCACGATAACCGGCTGCCCCTCCTCGATCAGGGCAATCGGGCCGTGCTTCAGTTCGCCAGCGGCAAAGCCTTCGGCGTGAATGTAGGCCAGCTCCTTTAGCTTTAGAGCACCCTCCATCGCAATCGGAAAACCAACGTTGCGCCCCAAGAACAAGACCGACTTTGCATTGGCCATGTCTTTGCCAAGCTGGCGAGCAAGGTCTAGGTTGTTGATAACCTCGGTGACCAGCGCCGGCATCTTTAGAAGCTGACGACCAAGACCATGCAATTCGTCTGTTGCCAGCTGTTTGCGGCCCGCGCCCAAGAATAGGGCCAGCAAGAATCCGGCGGTAATCTGAGCGGTTAGCGCCTTGGTTGAAGCAACAGCAACCTCCGGGCCTGCGTGGGTGTAAATAACCGCGTCAGACTCACGTGCCAAGGTTGCCCCCTGGGTGTTGCAGATCGCCAAAACCTTGGCCCCCTGCTCTTTGGCATAGCGAGTGGCCATCAAGGTGTCCATGGTTTCGCCCGACTGGCTAACCGCAACGATCAGAGTGTTCTTGGTCACAATCGGGTCGCGATATCTAAACTCGTGCGACAGCTCAACCTGCACCGGAATGCGCGAATACTTTTCGATTGCATACTTGGCAACATCACACGCATAGCTCGCGGTGCCACAGGCAACCATAATGATTCGGTCGATGTTCAAAATGTCATCAGCCGAAAGTCCGTCAATCTCGCTGAGACGCACCGAGCCATCAGAGTTGAGTCGCCCCATCAGGGTGTCGGCAACAGCCTGCGGCTGGTCGGCAATCTCTTTTGCCATAAAGCTAGACCATCCGCCCTTGCTAGCGGCAGACGCATCCCAGTCGACGGTGAACTCAACCGGGATGACCGGCACACCATCGAATGTGCGAATCTCGATTGAATCGGCGCGCAAGATCACAATCTCGTCTTGGCCAACTGAAATGGCTCGCTTGGTGTGCTCAACGAAAGCTGCAACGTCTGAACCTAAGAAGTTTTCGCCATCACCCAAACCAATGACCAAGGGTGCATTGCGTCGGGCAGCCAAAACCACATCCGGTTGATCTTCGTGAATCACAAGAATGGTGAATGCTCCGTGCAAACGCTGCACCACGTTGGCAAATGCGGTTGGCAAGTCGCCGGTTTTATCAAATTCACGGGCAATCAGGTGGGCGGCCACCTCAGAGTCGGTTTCGCTGTTGAACTTCGTGCCCAACGCGAGTAACTCGGCCTTTAGCTCACTAAAGTTTTCGATGATTCCGTTGTGAATCAGTGAAAGTTTTGAGGTTGGGCCACCGAGGTGCGGGTGGGCGTTGCCGTCGGTTGGGGCGCCGTGGGTTGCCCAACGGGTGTGACCAATGCCGATGTTGGCGATAGGCAGCGGATGGCTGGTGATTTCGGCAATAAGGTTGTCAAGCTTGCCGGCTTTCTTGCGGGTCTCTAACTGACCGCCGGGGGCGATGATTGAAACACCGGCCGAGTCATAGCCACGGTATTCGAGGCGACGGAGGCCTCCTAGAAGAACTTCAAGGCTTGACTTCGGGCCTACATAACCCACGATTCCACACATAGTTCTAATTTACGGCAGAATGGCTCTTTGTGAGCGCAGCAGAGACCGCTAATAGCGAAGATTCAGGCAGTGACCTGAGCCCCTTCGTTGAAATCAAGCGTGCCGACTGGGCGGTGCTTGGCAATAACACCGAATTGCCGCTGACCGAAGCCGAAA